>JAEINY010000059.1 GCA_016342595.1 Marinilabiliaceae bacterium | reverse complement strand
GTACCTACTTTTACTATTGATCCGGTAGATGCGAAAGATTTTGATGATGCCCTTTCGCTTCAGAAATTGGAGAATGGCAATTGGGAAGTAGGGGTTCATATTGCGGATGTGACACATTATGTACGTCCCGGAACTATTTTGGAAGAAGAGGCTTACAATCGTGCAACTTCAGTTTATTTGGTGGACCGTGTAGTGCCTATGTTACCCGAGCGTTTAAGTAACTTTATTTGTTCATTACGACCCAAGGAAGAAAAACTTTGTTTTTCGGCGGTTTTTGAAATAACTGATGATGGGAAAGTAGTGAACAGTTGGGTTGGTCGTACGGTGATTTATTCTGATCGCAGGTTTACTTATGAAGAAGCTCAGGACATCATTGAAACGGGTAAAGGTGATTTTGCAGATGAGGTTTTAACGCTCGACAAGTTGGCTAAGATCATTCGCAAACAACGATTTGATGCGGGAGCTATCGGTTTTGAGCGTGCGGAGGTCAAGTTTAACATTGATGAAAACGGGAAACCGCTCAGCGTGTATTTTAAAGAGTCGTTGGATGCCAACAAACTGATTGAGGAATTCATGCTGTTGGCCAATAAACGAGTAGCCGAGATGATCGGAAAAAGTGAGTTGGAAAAGAACCGTAAAGCCACGGCAAAAACGTTTGTGTACCGGATTCATGATGTACCTAACCCGGATAAATTTGAGGTGTTTGCGTCGTTTGTCCGCCGATTTGGGTATGAAGCGATGCCAAAAGGACCGGAAACGGTCAGTCATTCCTTGAATCGCTTGCTGGATGAAGTACAAGGTAAAGCAGAACAAAATATTGTGGAGACATTAGCCGTGCGCACTATGGCGAAGGCTGTTTATTCGACACACAATATTGGGCATTACGGATTATCATTTAAATATTACTCTCATTTTACCTCTCCGATCAGGCGTTATCCTGATATGATAGTGCATCGTTTGCTGGAGGAATACCTGGATGGGGGAAAATCAGCCGATGCTGAAAAAATTGAGGATATGTGTGAACATAGTTCGGATATGGAGCAACGAGCGGCCGATGCTGAACGCGCTTCCATTAAGTACAAGCAGGTTGAATTTATGAAGGATCATATCGGACAAGAGTTCGATGGTGTTATTTCGGGAGTAACAGAATGGGGCCTTTATGTGGAGTTGGCTGAGAACAAATGTGAAGGCATGGTTCCAATTCGTGATTTGGATGATGACTTTTATACATTTGATGAGGATAACTACTGTCTGATTGGGCGAAAATATAACAAACGCTACCAGCTAGGTGATGCTGTCAGGGTATTGATTGCCAAAGCAAATATGGAACGTAAGCAGCTTGATTTTGCTTTGGTTGAGAAAGAAGGAGTGAATTCGACTAAATGAGTCGAGTGATTTTAAAAGCCTGTTATATAGTACTTGGGAAAGGGTGATTTTGGACTGTTGAAAAAATGGTTTTCAAATGGGTAAAAGTATTTCTACTTTTACCCATGTATAAAAACTAAATAAATAAGCAAATGAGTGTTGGTGCATCAACGGTGTCGCAAAACGATGGCATGAGGATAGCTATTATTGAAGCGGCGAGAGAACTTTTTGCCAAGTTTGGCTATAAAAAAACAACGATGGAGGATATTGCCCAGGCATTACGTAAGGGTAAAAGTTCTCTTTACTATTACTTTACAAATAAGGAAGAGATCTTTCAGGCGGTGATTGAACAGGAAGAGTCCATCCTTTTTACACAATTGCAGGAGGTCGTAGGGTCGGATTTATCACCAAAGGATAAACTGAAAGAATATGTGATGACCCGGATGGAAACCATCAGTTCGTTGGAAAACTATCTGAAAGCGCTGAAGGATGAAATGATGGGCGGTTATGAGTTTTTAGATAAACTAAAAGGCAAAGCTGAAAAAGAAGAAGCTAATCTATTGACTTCTATTTTGGAGGAAGGGACTGAAGATAATACCTTTCAGGTGAAAAATATTCCAATGGCTGCCGTAGCTATTGCTATTTCCTTACGCGGATTGGAAGTGCCTTTGTTCAAGTCAGTAAAGGATTTTAATGAATTTAAAGTGCAAATTGAGAATATTTTAAACATTCTGTTTTTTGGGTTGATTAAACGTTAATCCTATTCATGAATGAATAGCAGGATGGGATTTAGCTATAGTAGAATAACGTGTTTTACTATGGCAACTGTTCCTTTGTTGACTTTATCCAATGATTTACCACAAGCAAAACAGTAACCACTATGCCAATCAAAATACCTGATGCTCTTCCTGCGCGTCATGTTTTAGAGAGTGAAAACGTGTTCGTGATGGGAGAGAGCAAGGCATTGCAGCAGGATATTCGCCCCTTGCGAATTCTTATTCTGAACTTAATGCCACTTAAAATTGCCACCGAAACACATCTGTTACGTGCACTTTCCAACAGTCCGTTACAAATAGAGGTCGAATTCTTAATGACTTCAAGTCATGTTTCAAAAAATACACCGCGTGAACATTTAATCTCATTTTATAAAGTATTTGATGATGTGCAGCATCAGAAGTATGATGGTATGATTATTACCGGTGCGCCAGTTGAACTTATGGAATTCGAAGCTGTCAATTATTGGGATGAGCTGAAGAATATAATGGATTGGAGTGTGGAGAATGTGACCAGTACTTTTCACATTTGCTGGGGAGCTCAGGCTGGGTTGTATCATCATTTTGGCATTCAAAAGTATCCCCTTGAAAAAAAAATGTTCGGCGTTTTTGATCATTCAGTAGATTATCCGGAAGAGCCATTGTTACGTGGTTTTGATGATTTATTTCCCGCACCTCATTCGCGATATACAAGTGTTAGCAAGGAGGAGATCATGAATAAGGAGGGATTGATGTTGTTATCTCATTCCAAGGAAGCAGGGGTCTATATTGTCATGTCTAAAGACAGGCGTCAAATATTTGTTACCGGACATTCGGAGTACGATGCGTTTACGTTAAAAGAGGAGTATGAACGTGATGTGGCTAAAGGACTTGAAATTGAAGTACCGCGAAACTATTTTCCGGGAGATGAACCTTCTGTGCCACCTCAGGTTAAATGGAGAGGGCATGCAAGCTTACTATTCAGTAACTGGCTCAATTACTATGTCTATCAGGCCACTCCTTTTGAGTTAAAGGATATTCGTTCGATTCCAAAAGTCTGAATTTATTGAAATAAGGCTTCCGTTGGAGAAAAACGGAAGGTATTAAATAATAAATGCAATTGTATGCGTCAATTATTAGCTACAGATTTAGATGGTACCATCTTAGGGCGTGATCAAATTTTTCATCCCAATGATATTTCTGTTTTAAATCAGTTAGGGAAATCAAAGGTCGTGAGAGTTATTGCAACCGGACGTAATTTGCATTCAGCATTGCAGGTAATTCCCGCTGATTTTCCCATTGATTACCTGGTTTTTTCATCCGGTGCTGGATTATATGACTGGAATAGGAAACAGATATTAAGTGCGTTTCACCTAGGGTATGAACGGGCAAAGGAATTGGTGGGGATTTTTCGAAAATATGGAGTAGAACATACTTTGCACTTGCCGATTCCTGAAAATCATCGTTTTTTGTATTCAGTGGAGCAACACAAACATCCCGATTTTTTGAGATACATCCAATTGCATGGTTCTAATGCGGTGCCAATGAATGGGAATGTGATTGACCAAAGGTATACCCAAACCTTGGCTTTTATACCGGATATGGATTTGTTCGAGAAAATTTCCGGGCTATTAACTGATGTAAAATCAGTTCGGGCCACTTCACCAATTGACGGTAAGAGTATTTGGATGGAATGCTTTCATCCGCGAGTATCAAAAGCTAACGGCATCCGCCAGGTATGTGAATTGACCAATACGCATTCATCTCAGGTAACCGTAGTGGGAAATGACTATAATGACCTTGATATGCTAAAGGCTTTTGAAAAGGCTTTTGTGGTTCAAAATGCACCGGAAGAGCTGAGATTAACACATCCACAATTAAAAGGTGTCAAAGAGGCACCTCTTGCCGATTGGTATCACCGCATCGCTTTCCCAGGTAATTAGAGTGGAATAAACAGTGGCTTGATGGTTAGTTTATTTCTGCTGTGATGGGATGGCGCAGACCTTTGGCATCTACAAAAACAGCTTTTACAGATCCGATGAGGATTTTTGCCTCCACAATGACGGGGATACGGTTTTTATCATCTGTTACCCAGACGGTCATATCTTCCCCGCTCTCAAAAATGGTACCCTCAACTAATAATGGAGAAAACTTCAAACATTTAAACTGGCGTCCATCTCTGTTTTTTATGGTTTCTTTTCCCAGGTAACGAATGAATAAGTTGTGGATTTTACCATCAACAATCATGTTAATGGGTATTTTGTCATCCGTTTGGTAGTGCGAAAAATCAATATTTCTGGCTTTATAAACCATGGTCAGAATATCAAAAGAGCAGGATTGCCAGGGTATTTCGATTCGTTTTTCGGGTTCTTCCTCTTTTTGAATGATAGCTGAAATGGATCGGTCCTGATGATTAAAAAAGTACTGGTAGTAGGCATGGTAGCTGCCTTCATTGGTAATTCTTTTAAATTCAAGTGGCTCCAAATGTAAAGTATCTACCTTTGATTCAAAGGTATCACGGACTTTAAAAAAGCGGTCATACGCTTTGTAGGTTGCCCCATAGGCTTTCATGCGGTATGCCGGGCGCTCATCAACATGATCAGATTCGACAGAGAACTGAACTGCTCCTGCATTTAACCAGATGAATCCCCAGTTGTAGTACGCATGATAATTAACAATTTCTCCGGTTTGAAATGAGAAGTTGGTGTCATTGCATTGAGCTATAGAATTATTGGAAATGGCCAGTCCTAATATCTGGCAAATAATGATAAACTTGATAGTTTGTTGCATAAGTATATTCTTCAATCCTGCTGCGCCTTCTCAATAAGTATGCCTAAAACTATTTTTTAACTTCCCCAATCTTTTTCTCAACAGAAGCAATCTTACCAACAATGCGGCCATCTTTGTTCTTTTGGGCATCAATATTAATGGAGCAATATACCCGATCTGAATAAGGGCTCAAAATGTCATAGCTTTGCTGCACTATACTGAGGGCTTCTTCCATGGTTTCCGTTTCAATGGTAGTACCCATGGGATTTAGTTTGTATTCAACACCTGAATTTTTGATGTTCAGAATCAGTTTACTGACGTATTCACTAACACTACTTCCCTTATCGGTTGGGAACATGGCAAAATTTAAAAGTACTGACATAGTTATCTTATTTATCGTCCTTTTTCGGTTTACGGTATTGGCGGGAAAACTGATCTACATTGAATTTTTTAATATCCCAATCGGTGTCCAATGCATGCTCCCAATTAGCTCGAATGGTTATTTTAGCAGGATAGTAATACATCTTTTCGGGTTGAATTTTCGCATCATAATTACCCGTATCCCATTGGCCATTTTGATTTTCATCAACCAGGATACGGAAAGTATAGTCACCCGGATTGAGGTAACGGAATCCCAGTTTTCCATTTTCAGGAACAAGGGCTTGTTGTACAATGACATCATTCCTATTTAATACCTGAACCAGCCAATTGCTTTGAGGATCGATGATTTTCATATATACGATACCATAACTATCAACAGGTTTTACTGAGAACGCCGCTTTAATAGGATGGTTAACTAATCCGTAAACATCAATTATGGCAGCAGAATCTATTTCTAGTTGGTAATTTAGTCCTGGTTCCCATTCATGGTCAATGGCATAATGCCGAATGGACATGGAATCTTGAATAATATTAAAAGCTATTGCTTCGGGGATTGTGTCTCGCATCACAGATAATCGAACAGCTTCAGTGTTAAATCGAACGGCAGGTGATGGCAGGTCAAAACTGAAAAGACTGAATAGATCAATGGAGCGTTTCAGATTTTTTAGCTGAATAGATGGAACCTTCTTCTGCTTATCGTTGTCTTTTTTCCGTTTCCTTGTTTCTTTTTTCTGTGTCTCAAAAAAGTACATGGGAATGGTGTCCTGCTTGATAATATCGTTGTTAAGAGAATCTTTAGCCGGATATCTTAACGTAATTGATAGCGAATCCTGATTGTATTGCGCACTATCTTTTAGCCAAAAAGAAACTGTATCATTCTTAAAGGATCGTTCCATGATGAACAAATCCTTCATTACTTCTTGATCTGTTAGATAAATTTCGGCATCTTGTGTTAACGGGCGATTAAAAAAATAGGTGAGTTTAGCTTTCTCCTTACGTTCTTCACTCAGCAGATATTGCGTTTTGTAATCATGTTGAAACATAAATAACTCCAGGCTATCGGGCAAATACACCAGTTCTTTACGTTTCATGATAGAATCGGTAATCAATGAGTCACCTGTTATGGGATCTACCTTAATGGAATCAATGACTTCGCGGTATTCGTGTGATGGTTTTACTATAATATCAGACCACGCCATCCTTTTCCCTGGTTGATCAAACTTGTAGTTATTGGGAGTTGGATCAAGCGCATAGATGCGGTATTGACCAGGACGTACATTTAAAATGCTGAAGTATCCTTTCGAATTGGTTTTTGCTAATCTAACCGGCACTAAGGTCTGAATAGCCGAATCGTTCAAGTTTTCGTGCAACAACACAATTTTGCCTTCAGATGGTGATAGGTCATCAGCATCCCATACATGCCCGGATACTTTTAGTGAATCAATGACTTCACCGGTTGAAAATGAGAAACTAAAATTTGGAATAATATTGCCCTCATTGTTATCTGCAACAGCATCTGCAAAATCCAGTGCGTAGGTTGTGTTGGGCTGAAGGTCTTCATTAAATTCAATGAACAGGCGATTACCGCGGGCTTCAATGATTGGTTGTTCGTTGAGCGGTGGTGAAACCACAAATTTTTGAAACACTTCCTTTAATTGAATAAGCTCATCAAATTCAATGTAGACTTCTTGTTTTTGATAATTAAGAGCATTGGGCTCAGGGGTTGACTTTACAATGACTGGTGGTTTTTCGTCTTTGGGGCCTCCCTGAGGATTACCAATGTTTGCACATTGCCAAAATAAGATAGTAATAGCAAAAACTAATATGAAGGATAAATAATGTGTTCTCAAAGCAGAATGATTTATTTTCCTGCAAATTTAATAAGATTATAGTTTTCTGAGCTGTTTTTTGTGATAGTAGGTGAAACAATCTGTCGATAAATCAAAATCCATAAGCTGATGCATAGTTTGCAATTATATAGTCTAATTGGCCGCACGCCAAAAAATGATAACTTTGTTGCGTTAAATTCAAAACCGGCTATCTTGTTATGGAAAATCAGAATCAACCAATAAAATCACGTAGCAACAAAACGATTTATATTCTTTCTGCTGTCGCAGTAGCCATTATTGCAACGGTTCTGTTTCTATATCTTAATAATAGGAAAGAGTATCAGGCTATAGTGGAAGAGTTGACGGAAGAGAAGGTGATCCTGACAGAGGAGTTTCAAAGTCTGGCGCTGGATTATGATTCTTTACATACTAACAATGATACTCTTAGTTTGATGTTGGAGCAAGAGCGTGAGAAAATATCTCATTTGATTGAGGAAATCAAAACCATAAAGGCAACAAATTCGTCTAAAATAAGGGAATACAAGAAGGAATTGTCATCCTTAAGACAGGTGATGAAAAGTTTTGTGGTGCAGATTGATTCACTGAATAGACGGAATATAGAATTAACAAAAGAAAATAAGCAATACCAACGGCAGTATTCTAAGGTTCAGGAATCGTATAAAAAACTGGAAAAGCAGAAGGAAAAACTAGCAGAAAAAATTGAAATAGCCTCTCAGTTGGAAACAACAAATGGTGAAGCTGTTGGGTTAAATTCCAAAGGACGTTCTACCAAGCGGGCTCGAAATGTGGCAAAGATAAAGGTGTGCTTCATGATCATGAAAAATATTACTGCCTCTGTAGGGGAGAAAAATGTTTACATGCGTATCGTTAGGCCGGATGATGCATTGTTATTGCATTCTTTAGATGATGTTTTTACCTATGAAGGTGAAAAGATTAACTTCTCGGCTAGTCGCGTGATTGAATATGGTGGTGAGGATTTAGATGTTTGTATTTTTTATCAGGCTGATAGTGGTGAACTAATGGCTGGGACTTACACTGCAGACCTTTTTTCTGATGGCTTTAATATTGGAACAGTGGTATTCGAATTAAAATAAAAAAAGGAAGAAACCAGTTATTGGTCTCTTCCTCCTGACATAAAACGGGTGTTATTGTCCCCTTGGCCCGTCTTTAAGCAAACTTCTTAGATAGTTGCTTCGTTTTATAAAATACTTCGGATGTGTTTTCGGCTTCGATGTAAGTTTTCACCTCTGCCTTTTCGTTGTTTTTAATTACTTTACCAATGACTTCCGGATAGTTTAAGAAGGTTTCATAAAAGCGTACCTGCTCAAAATAGTTAAGTCTTAATTTTGTCGGAGTCATTAAGAACTTGCGCGTCCAGAAATTAACAGGATCATATAAATTAATTACTTGTAAACCTTTAATCTTTAGAAAATAGTCCATTAATAACTCTTGTGAGTATTTCCCTTTTGTTATTTTCATCATGGATTCGATAATTTTATCTCTATGCACATCTCCTTCTGGAAACAGTAATTTGTCAAGTGTTTGAGTTGCATTTTTTTCTGCTAAAAGAAGTAACCCTCTTTTCCAAAACCAAAACAAGAATCCTGCTACTCCTAAAATAAATATACTGGCTAGTATCATTGCTCTCTGTTTTTCAATTTGTTTCCCTGCGATTATGTACGCAGACTTTTAGTTTAGGTTAAGTTTTTTTTAAAAAATTGTTTTCCGAGTCATTTTTATTATGATGTAATGAGCTCAAAAACAGGTGTCAGTGAAATGTTTGTTGCGGGTGACCCGGACGAGATATACCGACCAACTGTTATGGTAGCTAATACCAGAAACAAGAAAATTGGTTGTTCTTACTTGACGAAAAGATCAATCTATTAGATTAACTCTTATTTTTACATGTTAAACTATCCTTTGGGGGAGAGATATGGCATTTAAGGTAATTGGGGTAGTTGGGAAAAGAAGCAGGATAATTTTATATTGTTTTTTTGGGCAGAAAGTTTTGGCAGATGGAAATTCTTAAGTGTTAATTCATTTTGACGAATAGAGGTAAATCCAAAATTTTGTGTTAAATGTTGAGCTAGATATTCCTGCTCATATTGTCCAGGGGTTGGAATAAGTATTGCTTTTCGATCAATAGCAAACAAATCCATGATGGTTGAATAGCCGGATCGACAAATGATCAATGCACTTTTAATCATCAAATGATAAAGATGGGAATCGGTGCAATGAGGTATGAGAGTTACCTTACCGATTTGATTGTGTATTGCATTTAATTCCGGTTTCCCCTGTACTAAAATAACTTTAAATGCATCATTTTTAAAGTGTTGGACAATATGTTTTTCCAGTTGTGAACGATGCGGTTCTGGTCCTGATAAGATGATCAGGATATCCGCAGTAGGAATTTCATCATTCAAATCCTTCTCAAGGATGGACTGATTGAGCCTTGAAAGTAATCCAATTCGGTAGGTGTTATTGCGTAATGGAACGGATTCAGATAAAATTCCTGAGACTGGAGGGGATTCTGTGGTATCAGGAATCCAGCACTGATCAAATGTTTTAATCCAGTTCCCAATAATTTTAGTCATCATTGGACGCAGAAACGAAAAAGCAGGACCAAGAAAGGGAGAGGTTTGATGTGTAATAATAATAGAGGGTACCAACTTGCTTTTTACACCATATCGATTGTCTGAAATAATGAGTTCGATGTGATGCTTATGAATTAATTTTTTGGTAAGGCGATTTTCTTTTCGCTTCCAGTAAAGAAATTTGGGAATCTGAAACAATAAGTTTAGCCACTGTTTTTCCCCGGCTGAGAATCGAACATTGAAGCCTGGAAGGTTTTCATGTGTCAAATGAGGAAAGGCTTTTCTTAATAGATCAGCGGAACGCAATTCAGCACCAACAATACAAGTGTGTCCTTGTGCTTCGAGGTGCTTGATAATAGGAATCAGTCGCGACGCATGTCCCAGCCCCCAATTTAGTGGACTGAATAAAATGCGTTTATGAACTGAATTATTCATGTGTTATCCTGATACTGAAACGGTAAAACCTTTAGCTTCTGCTTTAGCTGCAATATCTTTCAATTGTTGTAAAGATACTTTCTTCAATGTATTGAACGGTGTATCACGTTCAATGGTATAGATCATTACCTTTGAAGGTTGAATGACGGCAAGTGCTTTTAACCAAGATTCAATATCAGGTTCAGATGTATTATCTATCAATTTATCATCAACATGACCGGTTACAAACATGGTTTGAATGATAACCTTCCCCTTAAAGGCAGCAAGGTTATTGATGGTTGCTTTCAGGTTATATGGATAGTTAGGTTTATCCAGCAGGAGAATGGTGTCCAGCAGGCCTGAATCCAACTTTTGAATATTATCATCCACTTTCAGCAAGGCCTCAAATACCTCCTTGCGATCAATTCGGGAAGCATTGGACAAAACAGCTATTCGCGCTTTGACGCACTGTTTGTCCCGAATGGAAATGGTATCGTCAATAATGCCTTCAAAATCTGGGTGCATAGTGGGTTCTCCGTTACCTGCGAAAGTTATTACATCCGGCACCAATCCGTCTTTCAACATTTCTTGTAACTTGATATTCAGGGCTTCTTTCACTTCCTGACGGGTCGGTAATTGACCTTTTTTATCCCCAAGCTCACCATTTAAGCCACATTCACAGTAGATGCAATCAAATGAACAGATTTTTTTATTGACCGGGAGCAAGTTTATCCCCAGAGAAACACCTAAACGGCGACTCATAACCGGTCCGAATACGACTTTGTCAAACAGGAAAGTTGGCATTTGTTTTTTTTGCAAAAGTAATAGTTTGTTGTATTCAACAAAAAATCGACGGCTTTTTCATGTTATTATTTTTAGTTTTTGTAAAGAATTTAGGCACGTTAGAGACGTTTTTCACAATCAACTAAATTGTTATCTTTGAAGATTGAAATTTAGATGTTTTCATGAAGTTTAGTGAAGTTATTGGACATGAAGCAATAAAGAAGCATTTGATTAACATGGTGAAAGAGAACCGTGTCAGTCATGCACAGTTATTGTCAGGATCTGAGGGGATAGGAAAAATTCCGTTGGCCCTGGCTTTCGCTCAATATCTCAATTGTAAAGACCGGCAAGGTGACGATTCGTGTGGAGAATGTTCATCATGTAAAAAATACGCAAAACTTATTCATCCGGATTTGCATTTTGTATTTCCGGTAGTGAAAACCAGCAAGGTTTCCAGTCCTGTAAGTGATAGTTATTTAGCTGAATGGCGTGAATTTGTACTTTCCAATAAATATTTCAATATTCATCAGTGGTTCGATTTTTTAGGCGCTGAGCGCGGACAAGGATTAATCTATAGTCAGGAAAGTCAGGAGATTATCAAGAAACTCAGCTTGAAAACTTTTGAAGCTGATTATAAAGTGATGATCATTTGGTTACCCGAAAAAATGCATGTGGCAGCTGCTAATAAACTTCTGAAGATGTTGGAAGAACCGCCTGCCGGGACTGTTTTTCTTTTGATTTCGGATCATCCGGCTAATATTTTAGGAACAATTCTCAGCAGGGCGCAACAATTAATTATACCCCGTTTGGGTGATGAGGATATCAATCAAGCCTTACAGTGTCAATATGGGATTGATACAGAAGAAGGAAAGCGTTTGGCCAAGTTATCGGGTGGAAATTATGTAGCAGCGAAAGAAATCATTGAGAAAAGTGAAGAACGCACATTCTTTTTTGATAGGTTTATTAATCTTATGCGGTTTGCTTATGCCCGTAAACTGTTTGATTTAATAGCCTGGAGCGATGAAATGAACGCTCAGTCAAAGGAACGACAGAAGAATTTTTTTCATTATGCTTTGCGGATGATTCGTGAAAATTTCATAATGAACTTACATGACGAAGAGTTGGTGTATTTAACGCCTGAGGAGGAACAGTTTTCAGTTCGTTTCTCACCATTTATTAATGATACTAATGTGTTGGAGTTAACGCAAGAATTGAGTTTAGCCCATTCGCATATTGAACAAAATGGGAATGGACGTATTATATTCATGGATTTGAGCCTGAAGGTAATTATGTTGTTAAAACAGCAATAACCTTCAGGTGACGATTCATCAGGTCAGGTGACCTTTATAAATGAAGCGATTTTTTATGGAAGAAATACAAGATGAAAAAATAGGATGTTCAGGTTGCTCCAGTCGATGCGGAAAGCTCGATGTGTTTGATTGGCTGGAAGATCTGCCCGAGAGTATAGGCGCTACAGATATAATTGAAGTTCAGTTTAAAAATACGCGAAAAGGGTATTATCGCAATAGTAATGCCATCCGTTTTGCCAAAGGTGATGTAGTGGCAGTAGAAGCCTCGCCCGGGCATGATATTGGGACAGTAACGCTGACCGGAGAACTGGTTCTTATGCAAATGAAAAAGAACAATATCAACCCGGAAACTTATGAGTTTAAACGTGTTTATAGAAAGGCCAAATCAGCCGATGTAGAAAAATGGGATGAAGCCAAGGGGCTGGAGCATGAAACCATGCTAGAGTCTCGTCGTATGGCAGAGCGTTTGGGATTGAACATGAAAATTGGTGACGTCGAATATCAAGGCGATCGAACGAAGGCGATATTTTATTACATCGCTGATGAGCGTGTTGATTTTCGTGAGTTAATCAAGGTGTTGGCCGATCGATTCCGGGTACGTATTGAGATGCGTCAGATTGGAGCGCGCCAGGAAGCCGGTCGTATCGGAGGGATAGGCCCTTGTGGTCGTGAACTATGTTGCTCGACCTGGATTACTAATTTTGTATCCGTTACAACGAACGCTGCCCGGTATCAGGAAATATCTCTGAATCCTCAAAAGTTAGCAGGTCAATGTGGCAAACTCAAGTGTTGCCTTAACTATGAGCTGGATGCTTATGTAGATGCTCAGAAGGATTTCCCGGATATTGCCATTGTATTGGAAACGGTGGATGGTCCTTACTACCATTTTAAGACGGATATCTTTAAACGACTTATGTGGTATAGTACGGAGAAAGAATATCCGGCAGGTCTTGTTTCGGTTTCTGTTGATCGAGTGAAGGAAGTTGTCCGACTAAACAGTAAGAAGCAAAAAGTTGATAAACTACCAACAGATGAACCACAAGCAGCTCTTGCTGAGGTTGGTTATCAAAACGTTGTAGGACAAGATAGTCTCACGCGTTTTGATGATTTAAAAGGAGGAAATCGACGCCGTTCAAAAGGACAACGGTCTCAGGGGCAAAAGTCACAACGTCAACGGCCTCAAGGGCCGAAGCCTCAAGCTATAAAAAAGCAAGGCGAAGGCCAGAAACCGAAAGCTCAAAACAAAGAACAGGCACCAAGTCAGGAGCAAAAACAACAAAATCAGAAACGTCGACCAAAACGCAGATATAAACCAAATCTTAATAAGAATGGGGACAATAAAGCGAAAGAGTAGGTGTTGGCTATTTTTGGTGCTGGTTATAATTGGTATCAGCAGTTGCAACCAACAGGTTGAATTTGATCAATATGTAAGCATCCCTAAAGATGGCTGGAGCATGGATTCCATGGCTGTATTTAGGGTAGATGTTTTGGAACAGGAAAAAATTTACAACATATATCTTAATATTCGTAATCGGTCTGATTATCCCAATAGTAATCTTTGGTTATTTGTTGATGTGATAAGTCCTTCGGGTAAGGCGATGCATCAAAAAGTAGATTGTGTTTTAGCAGATGAAGCAGGCAAATGGTTAGGATCTGGCTGGGGCGACTTATTTCATGTTAAAGTGCCGCTTATGCGCGATGTGAAGTTTGCGGAAGAAGGCGCTTATACGTTTCGGATTGTTCATGGGATGCGGAAAGAAGATTTAGAAGGAATACACAATATTGGCCTTCGTTTGGAGGAGGCCAAATTACCAGAAATAGAATAATTGTAGAAGGTAGTGGGAAAGAATAAATTGAAGAAGTTTGCCGAGATGGCAACTTATGATCATGTTTTTGAAGCTGATTTTAGTGATTTAAAAGAAGATGGTTTTCCTCTGAAAGGGAAATGGCATCAGGAATACTTTAAAAATGATCATCCGATTGTTTTGGAATTGGGTTGTGGTAAAGGTGAATATACTGTTGGTTTAGGAGAACTTTTTCCAGAAAAGAACTTTATTGGCATTGATATAAAAGGTGCACGCATGCATCGGGGAGCTACTGATGCACATGAGAAGGAATTAACTAATGTGGCTTTTGTTCGGACGCGTATTGAATTTATAATTTCCTTTTTTGCTGCCGATGAAGTGGATGAGATTTGGTTAACATTTCCCGACCCGCAAATGAAAAAGGTCCGCAAAAGGCTTTCATCCACTCATTTTATGCAGATGTATGCCCGGTTCTTGAAACCTAATGGGATCATTCATTTAAAAACAGATTCTAATTTTATGTATACTTATACCCGGGAAATGGTTTTGGCAAATCAATTACCGGTAATAGTAGATGAGTTGGATTTGTATAATTCTGAATATCAGGATAAAATATTATCTATTCAAACTTACTATGAAAGTAAATGGATTAATCATGGTTTATCCATAAAGTATCTGAAATTTAACCTGTTGCCTTTAAAGGAATGGATTGAACCTGATGTAGAGATCGATTTTGATGAGTATCATAGTGCAGGCAGAGGAGTGAAGATCAAAGAATCCATTCAGACACAGCCTCAGGCACGCAAAAAGGGGAATTGATCAGATGGATGCTGGTTCCAATAATGACTTTTTTGAGCGGGTATATCTTATCGCAGAACAAATTCCTCAAGGTAGAGTAACCAGTTATGGAGCGATAGCTAAATACCTGGGATCAGCCAGGGGGGCGCGTATGGTCGGATGGGCTATGAGTCAATGTAGCAGTTGGAAGCGTTTTGTACCTGCCCATCGGGTGGTTAATCGAAAAGGAGTATTAACCGGTAAACGTCATTTTGGCGGAGGTGAAATAATGCGGGAGTTATTGTTGAGTGAAGGTGTTAAAGTTGAAGATGACCAAATCATTAACTTTGATCAAGTCTTTTGGGATCCTGCCGTTGAACTCGACTAAACAAAAACAGGTAATTCCTGTTTTTTTTATACATTTGATCCTAATTTTTATAAGGTTTAAATAAATATAGCCATGAGTTTTTATCCGAGTTTAATACTTGATGCGCTTAAACATGTAGTGCATCCAGGAAAAGGAAAAGATATCGTATCCCTCGAAATGGTAGAGGATGATATCCGGATTGATGGCAAACGAATTAGTTTCAGTTTGCTGTTTGATAGGGCCAATGATCCGATGGTCGCTTCATTGAAAAAAGCTTGTGTTCAGGCCATCAAATCATATGTTGGTGAAGATGCTGAAATTGAAGGTAATATTTTTGTAAAGATAAAGCCGAAGCAAAAGCCTGTTGAAATTAAGCCAATGAATACCGTTAAAAATATTGTGGCTGTAGCTTCAGGAAAGGGGGGGGTTGGTAAATCAACCGTTACGTCTAATCTGGCGGTTGCATTAGCGAAAGCAGGTTATTCAGTCGGTTTATTAGATGCTGATATCTTTGGGCCGTCTATTCCGAAAATGTTTCAAACGGAGGATGCGCGTCCGGTGTTGGAGAAGGTGAATGGGAAAGATAAAATTATCCCGGTTGAAAAATATGGGGTGAAAATGTTAAGTATCGGTTACTTCGTTAATCCGGATGATGCTTTGATTTGGCGTGGTGCCATGGCAACAAATGCTCTGCGGCAGCTAATTAATGACGGTTTATGGGGAGAGTTAGATTATTTATTAATTGATCTGCCACCCGGAACCAGTGACATTCACCTGACTTTAGTACAATCCATAAGTTTAACAGGTGCAGTTATTGTATCAACCCCACAGGATGTGGCACTGGCTGATGCCATCAAGGGGGTGAGTATGTTTAAGAGTAAAAACATTAACGTACCGGTGTTAGGATTAATTGAGAACATGGCTTGGTTCACCCCGGCTGAGTTACCGGATAATAAGTACTATATCTTTGGTAAAGATGGCGGTAAGCGTTTAGCTGAGAAATTGGAAATTCCACTTCTGGGTCAGATTCCGATAGTGCAAAGTATTCGTGAAGGTGGCGATAATGGAGAGCCTGTAGCTTTATCAGATACTTCTGTAACAGCATTGGCTTTTGCCCATATAGCTGAAAAAGTTGTTCAGCGGGTAGAGCATCGAAATATAGCCATGCCTGAAACGAAAATTGTAGAAATTAAAAAGTAACAAGGATGGAACAAGATAAACAAACCATTGTAAATAATATTGAGGAGGCTTTAAACTCCATTCGACCATACCTGAATGCCGATGGTGGTGATATTACTTTAATTGAGGTGACGGATGAGTTTGTTGTAAAAGTAAGACTGGAAGGATCTTGTCAAGGATGTCCCTTAAGTGTACAAACGCTAAAAGGTGGTGTTGAAATGGTTGTGAAAAAATCAGTCCCACAGGTTACTGAAGTGATATCGGTTGAATAAGCAATTTGTATACTTGCATAAATATATAAATCCCCAACGTTGGGGATTTTTTTCTATTCAGTAGAAGTATCTTTCTCTTTCTTTAGTAAGTTGTAAATAGTTGACTTCCCAATGTCAAGCTTGTCTGCTACTTTCAGGACGTTATTATTGTGTTTTTTCAGGAAATGTTTAATGATTTTCTCAGTATATTCCTTTAAGGTTAACTCCTGAGAAAATAGCTCAATTTCACCTTGGGTAGAATTAAACATGATGTGTTCTTCATCGATCTGGTTGGAATTGGTAAGCACCGCTGCTAATTCCACAATAGCCTTTAATTCTCTTACGTTGCCGGGAAAATTATAATTAAGCAGTTTCTTTTTGGCTTTTGGAGTTAACTCCACTTTATTAAGCCCATTTTCTTTGCTGAAGGCTTTAAGGAAATGTTGTCCCAATAATAAAGTGTCATTACGCCGGTCTTTTAGTGGTGGCAAGTGAATGGGAAGGCCTAAAAGCCGATAATATAGATCCTCCCGGAAATTACCTTTTCGTGCTTCTTCTGCTAAATCTTTATTTGTGGCTGTGATGATTCGGGTATTGATTTTTATGACGGCATTTCCTCCAACTCTTGTTATTTCGCGTTCTTGGAGTACGCGGAGCAATTTGACTTGCAGGTTGAAATCCATCTCACCTATTTCATCCAGAAAGACAGTACCTCCATCAGCTTCTTCGAATTTTCCTTTTTTGGTCGTGATAGCACCTGTAAATGCTCCTTTTTCATGACCAAAAAGTTCACTTTCAATTAATTCACGCGGTATTGCGCCCATGTTAACAGCGATAAAAGGCTGGTTTCTTCGCGGGGAATTGTAGTGAATGGTTTTGGCAATTAATTCCTTTCCGGTTCCGGTTTCACCATAAACTGATACATTGATGTTAGGAATTCTGACTGCTTTTTCTATTAGTGCAAAAACTTCTTTAATAGCCGGACTATCGCCAATGATGGCATGTTTGAATTCGTATTTGTTAGTAATCTCCGTCTTTAATTGGCTAATCTCATTTTTTAAGGATTTCTGCTTTTTGATATTATTGATGCTGTGAAGGAGACGTTCTTTAATATTTTCATCTTTAGTAATGTAGTCGTAGGCACCTTCTTTTAAAAGATGAACAGCTGTGGAGATATCGTCTTGACCGGAAATAACAATAACATCAATTTCCGGATTATATCGTTTGATTTTTCTTAAGATCTCATTACCGGTGAAGTCAGGTAGTCCCAGGTCAAGGGTTACAATATCAGGATCATCACCCAGGTTTTTTATAAAATCCTTACCATTAAAAAAAGGGATAACTTCGTGATCTGGATTTAGCTTTAATGTGTGTTCAATCAGTTTGTTAAAAACGCGGTCATCCTCAATTATGTGAATCTTCATAGCCAGTTTCTTTCTTCAATACCGGTCTGGTAAATACGGTAAATGATAGGTTTTGACGGATAATTGGTAAATTTAAAAATTGTTTTTAGTCCAAGTGGCTATTTTTAGTCAATTATGAAATATTTTTGCCATTTAGGAGTTTATATCTTGATAAAGAATGCATAATCAATCCATGATATTTCGAAAATTATTTATAGTATTTATTGTCCTGTTTATTTGGGGATGTTCTACAAAGAAAAATACCTGGTTAAGTCGGAATTACCACAATCTGACTGCCTACTACAATGTGTATTATAACGGGCGCGAGAGTTTTGAGCTCGGGGATAAAACCATCAAGAGCAATTTTAAGAATGATTATACCCGGGTTTTACCGTTGTTTGAAGTGTCTGATGCTGATGCAGCAGGTATAGCCACGGGAGAGATGGATCGGGTTATTGAAAAAGCGACCAAACTTATAAAGCGCCATTCAATTACCGTGAAGCCCAAGAAGCGTTCCGGCAACAAGGATGGCTATGGAGCTGAGTTTTATAACCGCAAAGAGTTTAATAATTGGGTGGATGATGCGTATCTGTTAATAGGAAAAGCTCAAGTATACAAACATGAGTTTTTACCGGCTATCCGAACGTTTCAATATGTAAATCGGGAATTTGATAACACGCCGGCCCAGTATGAAGCTCTCATTTGGTTGGCTCGGGCTCATGGAGAACAGGGCGATTTTGTAAGTGCCTTGTCTGCCTTAGAGAGCTATGATTTAGGTGGTACTGCTCCTATCGAGTTATATGGTGATTTCATGTCTGTATATACCGACTATTTGCTCAAACAAGAAAAGTATTCTGATGCTATACCTTATTTAAAGAGTGCCATTGAGGCCGGTTTATCGCGAAAGGTACGGATTCGATATCAATATATTTTAGCACAACTTTATGAGTTGACGGGAAGTGAGCGAGCTGCTGCTGAGATGTATGGTGCAGTGGCAAAAGCAAGTCCTGATTATGAAATGTCGTTCAATGCTAAAGTGAATAAAGCATCTATTTTATATGGTGATGCCGATGTGGCTGAAGTAAAAAAACAACTTCATAAATTGCGAAGGGACAAAAAGAATAAAGAATACCTCGATCGTATCTATTACGCATTTGGTCGTGTAAGTCTTCAGGAGGATGATGAACCAGAGGCTTTGAACTATTTCAAGAAGTCGGCGGAAGTGAGTGTGCAAGATGAAAATCAAAAAGGGCTTTCTTTTCGTGAGGTTGGTGAAATCTATTATGGTCGTATGGACTATGTGAATGCCTATTATTATTATTATGATAGTGCATTGGTGTCTATTGATCCGGAATATGAAAAGTTCAATCAGCTGGAAGAACGACATTATGGTTTGACTGATTTGGTCGATCATTTGTTAACAGTGCAACGAGAAGATAGTCTGCAACGACTGGCAAATATGAGTGAGCCGGTCCTATTGGCTTATTTAGATGGGATTATTGATTTAAAGAAAGAAGAGGTTCGTCTAGCCAAAGAACGTGAAGAAGCAGAGCGTATGGATGATGCTTTCTTTTACGAAAATATGGGCCGAAGCGGAACCAATATAAACCAGGCTGGTGGAAAATGGTACTTCTATAATCCCACTTCATTAGGAATGGGTAAGAATGAATTTGAGAAAAGATGGGGCAAACGAAAATTTGAGGATAACTGGCGTCGGAGTGATAAACGTAAAGCAGCTGTTGATTCGCAAGAAGATGATCCTTTTGCCTTACCGGATGATCCATTTGGAGAAAGAACCAGTGAACCGGGTAGCGGTGAAACTGATGATAAAGCTGAGAAAGAAATCATAAAACAAAAGCCCGTTGGGGCAATCCCTACGCGTGAAGAGTTAATGGCTGATATTCCAAGGTCGTCGGACGCGCTCCAGCAGTCTGATTCAAAAATTATGAATGCATTAGTGGAAATGGGCCTAGTGTTCATGGATCGCTTGAATAATTACCCTAAAGCTATTGAAGCTCTTGAAGATTTATTAAAGCGTTATCCAAATGCTGGAAACCGTGAAGAAGCGTTAGTTGCTTTGTATAATGCCTATCGATTAAATGAAGATCCATTGGGTATGGCATCGACGCAGAAACGACTGGAGAATGAATTTCCAAACAGTCGGTTTGTGGCTTTCCTCAGTGATCCGCTTTTTTTAGAGAAAATGGAAAAACAACGCCTGGCTAATGAAGAGCAATACGCAATAACCTATGAGTCATTCCTCTTTGGAAGATATACCGATGTTTTAGATCGGTCATCCAATGTGATTCATAATGAAAAAGACAATGATCTCCTGGATAAGTATTTATTGTTACGCGGTTTGTCTTATGGAAAACAAGGTGATGTTTCGGGTTTTAAAACGGATATGGAAACTATTGTATCAAGGGATGTAAATAGCCAGGAAAGTTTGTTAGCGCAGGCCTTATTAAAACATTTGGAGGAAGGAAAAGAGCCGGTTCAGGGCACACTATATTCCCCGGTACCATCAGAAAGCTTGACTGGTATAAAAGATGAAATGTCAGAAGGTGATGAAGTAGACATGGCAGCAGCTGGATATGTTTACATTGAAAATGAAACATATGATTTGGTTGTGCTGGATATAAAGGAACAGGACATTAATAGAGCCATCTATAATGTTGCGGACTATAATTTTACTCGTTTTATTCTTAGTGATTATGAAATAGCCGAAAAACGATTGTTGGATGGCGCTCCTTCATTGGTGGTTTCTGGATTCAGAAACAAAGTGGAAGCAATGGATTACTATTACTCATTACGCGAAAATCCTGCATTTTTTAATTTTGATAAGCTGAAAAGTGATCAAATGCTGATTATTTCAAAGACGAATCAGAATAGATTTTTCCTTTCAGGATTGGTAAGTGAATATCAGGAGTTTTTCGAGAAGTATTATTTAACACTGATAGATAAAAAGGAGTTGGAGCTCGTCAAGCCAGATGAACCACTAGACGCGCTGCCGGAAGAGGCGGTGTCTCAGCCAAAAGAAGAATCTGTTCAGGAGGTAGTTTCTGAAAAAGAAGTAGCTCCTGAAAAAGATATAAAAGAAACCCCAGTTGCCACACCAGATTCGGAACGAAAAGCTGAAGAGATTAGTCACAAAGAGGAGCAAGTGGATGAACGAAAAAGGGAGATGACAAAATCTACAAATGATGAGGTGAAGAAAGATGTATCACAAGAATCAATTTCCCCTGCTTCAAAAGAATCCATTGTTGAAGTACTGGTTGCTCCGATACCAACTTTTAGTTTGAATAAAGAGGGTGCACATATGGCACTGATTTGTATGCGTAAAGCACGAATGGATTATAAACGCCTGACGACCATCTTTACCAACTTTACCAGGAACACCTATGGTGCAGATAAAAAAGTGGAACTTGTGGATGTGGGCGCCGACTATAAGGCCATAAAAGTAACTGGATTTTCAAGTCTTGCAGACGTTGAAAAATATTTGAAAGATGTAAACAGTAAAAGTTTTCTGACGCGTGATTATGTGCGAAGTGAACATTATATGTGGGCTATTTCTGAGGAGAACCTTGATAAGTTGATGATGAAAGGGGAGGTTAAGAAGTATTCAGAATTTTATAAAAGTAACTATTGATTTCATTACTATGACAGATACTAAAATTCGGATTTTATGGGTGGATGATGAAATTGATCACCTTCGGGCACACATCATGTTTCTGACTGAAAAAGGATATGAAATTGAAAAAGCAACCAATGGTCAGGATGCTCTGGAAATGGTGAAAAATGAATTTTATGATCTGATTTTTTTGGATGAAAATATGCCCGGTTTATCAGGTTTGGAGACCTTACATCGTCTGAAAGAGGTGCGATCTGAAGTGCCTGTTATTATGATTACCAAAAGTGAGGAAGAGGATATCATGGAAGAGGCTATTGGTAATAAAATTGCGGATTATCTGATAAAACCAGTGAATCCTCGACAGATATTGCTCTCCATTAAAAAGAATCTCCAAAAAAGGCAATTGCAATCACGCGTAGTTACGTCTGCCTACCAATCTCAATTTGGGCAAATAACTTTACAAATCAATGATTCATTTACTCATGAGGATTGGGTAGAGGTGTATAAGCGATTGGTGTATTGGGAACTGGAGTTGGAAGAGGGTGATGGCGCCATGGACGAGGTGCTAAAAATGCAAAAATCGGAAGCTAATCAGGCATTTTCACGATTTATAAAGAATAATTACCTGGATTGGCTTAATGATGATGACTCACCTTTAATGTCGAATCATATAGTAAAAAGTAAAGTGTTGCCTTTGCTCGATAAAGGTGAGAAGGTCTTTTTTATCGTCATTGATAACTTTCGCTACGACCAATGGGAGTTGCTAAAGCGTGAAATAACATCTGATTTTATTATTGAAGATGAGAGTCCGTATTTCAGTATATTACCTACGGCTACTCAGTACGCCAGAAATGCTATTTTTTCGGGATTGATGCCATCCAAAATCAAAGAAAACTATCCACAATACTGGGTGGATGATGATAGTGATGAAGGAAAAAATCTTTATGAGGGGGAGCTGTTGGGAACATTGTTCGACCGTTTTCGCAAGAAAGTAAAATTCAGTTATCACAAAGTCTCTGATGCAGAAGGTGGGAAACGCTTGCTGGAAGGTTATCACACAATGATCGGTAATGATTTGAACGCCGTTGTCTTCAATTTTGTAGATATGTTGTCACATGCCCGAACAGAAGTTAAGATGATTAAAGAACTGGCAAAAGATGAAGCTGCCTATCGCTCGTTGACCTTATCATGGTATAATCATTCTGTTCTCCGTGAGTTATTGATTCGTCTGAAGGATGAAAATGTCAAAGTGGTTATTACTACAGATCATGGTACTACGCGAGTGCAAAATGCCGTAAAAGTGGTTGGTGATCGCAGTGTGAATACCAACCTCAGGTATAAGCAAGGAAAGAATCTTGGTTATCAAGCCAAAGAGGTTTTTGAGATTAAACAGCCGGAGAAAGCATTTCTGCCACGTCCTAATGTGTCAACCACCTATATTTTTGCACGTAATAACGACTTTTTTGTCTATCCCAATAATTACAACTATTACGTTAGTTATTACCGGGATACTTTTCAACATGGTGGCATTTCTTTAGAAGAGATGATTATTCCTTGTGTGATTTTGAAACGAAGAAGCTCTTAATCGGCTTGTTTTTTCTTGTCATTCAATTAATTTTGCCCTACTATCAAGCAGCAATTTATGGAAACATTTTACATTGATTCTCTGGAGCAAATAAATGATGTGGCCCGCGCATTTCTTGAGAAATTTAAAGAAGAGCGAGTATTTGCTTTTTATGGCAGCATGGGTGTTGGCAAAACGACTTTTATCAAAGCACTTTGTGAAGTGATGAAGGTTGAAGATACGGTGAATAGTCCCAGTTTTGCCATTGTGAATGAATATCAGACAACGTCAGAAAAAGTAATTTATCATTTTGACTTTTACCGGTTAAAAGAAATGGAAGAAGCTTATGATATGGGTTATGAAGATTACGTTTATTCAGGTCATTATTGTATGATAGAATGGCCTGAAAAGATTGATGCTTTGTTGCCTGAGGGGCGTCTGGATTTAAACCTTGAGGAGTTAGAGGACGGCCGTCGTAAAATCACTGTTGTTAAGCGATAAGCGTTTTGTTATTCATTCTTTTTTGCTATCTTGAAACAGCTTAATAAGAATTAAATCATTGATTGAAGCGCAGTAAATGACCGAAATGGTGGAAACAACGTCTTATTTTCCATTGGGCCAGGTAGGCTTATTGCCTAGGGAAGAGATGCTCGAGACCGGGCGTAAGAAGAAAAGAGTATCCATAGGGATACCCAAGGAAACATGGCGTTTTGAAAGTCGTGTGCCACTCACACCTCAAGGTGTTGAGTTGCTGGTGGAAAATGGTCATACAGTATTGTTTGAGTCCGGAGCGGGAGAGCCTGCTCATTATTTTGATCATGATTTTTCGGAGTGTGGAGCCCGTATAGTCAAGAGCCGAAATGAGGTTTTTGAAGCAGATATTATCCTTAAAGTTTCTCGTTTGAGTGAAGCGGAAATTGAGTTGCTACATTCAAGGCAGTTGGTCATTACTTTGTTATCGATGTATAACCAAACTCGCGAATCCATTCAGCATATGCTGGATAAGAAAGTAAATGCGTTGGCCTTTGAGTTGTTGAAAGATGATAATGGCTGTTTCCCTGTCATTCGCAGTATGAGTGAGATTGAAGGTTCTGCTGCTGTCATGATTGCCGCTGAATATTTGAGTAAAGCACACAATGGAAAAGGAGTTTTGCTTGGAGGGGTGACAGGTATTTCTCCTACAGAGATGGTGATTTTGGGTGCAGGGACTGCTGGAGAGTTTGCAGCGCGTGCTGCACTTGGTTTAGGAGTTTCGGTTAAGGTGTTTGATAATTCTTATCGCAGTTTACGAGAGCTGGAGCGTAATGTGGGACAACGTTTGTTTTCCTCTGTTCTTCATCCGCCTGCGTTGACCAAAGCCTTGCAAAGTGCGGATGCTGTATTGGGAAGTTTAAGATATTTAGAAAGCGGACGTTCCTTTTTGATAACGGAAGAACAGGTATCTCAAATGAAGCCTGGGTCGATCATTATTGATTTAAGCATGGATCAGGGAGGTTGTTTTGAATCATCTATGTGTACGGATTTTGATCAGCCTGTTTATAATAAGCATGGTGTGGTGCATTACTGTGTGCCCAATATTGCGTCACGCGTGTCACGTACTGCATCCATCGCTTTAAGTAATATATTTGCGCCTATTCTTTTGAGAATAGGTGAGGCTGGGGGGATTCATCAGATAATTAAAGAGGACATGGGGATCAGTCATGGCGTATACCTTTATAAAGGGATATTGACCAATAGTCTCATTGGAAATCGGTTCAATATTCCATTTAAAGATATTGGATTGTTGATGGCAGCTTTCTAGTTGGAATTAGTTGAATGTGCTTTCTCAGTCACAGCTTTGATAGTTTTAAATGGTAAGGTGAAATAGAAACAAGAACCTTTATCTTTATCATTCTCTAACCAAATTTCTCCACCCAAGGCATCAATGTATTTTTTTGATATGGAAAGGCCCAGGCCTGTGCCACCAAATTCTCTGCTATTCTGCGAATCCAACTGGCGGAATAAATCGAAGATGTTGTTTTCTTGGCCTTCAGGAATGCCAATCCCTGTATCAGAAACGAAAAATTGCAGATATGATTTTTGAAGAGTATAACCAAATTTAATCCATCCCTTGGAAGTGAATTTGACAGCATTGTCTAATAAATGATTTAATACTTTTATCAATCCCTCTTTGTCGGTGATAAAAGTATCCAGATGTTCTTCAGCACCTTTTTCCAGATATATATTGATTGGTTTATGAAGTAGTCGAATTTCCTTCATGTAGTGTTGCAGCATCTGTTCCAATAAGGCGTTTAGTTTAAATTTGACAGGGCCATCCTGAAGAAGACGGGTTTGAAGTTTTGAGATATCAATGAGATTATCCATCACCTTTAGAAGGTGTGACCCGTTCTGATTGATGATATCAACATATTCTACTTTTTCCTCGTTCGAGAGATTGTTAGCTTTTAATAACTCGGAGAAACCAAGAATGGCATTCATGGGTGTCCGAATTTCATGGCTTAGGTTGGCTAAAAATGCAGACTTTAACTGGTTGTTTTCTTCTGCTTTTATGTTTGCCTGATTCAGTGCTTTTACAGTGTTATCCAGTTGCTCATTTTTCTGCTGCAATTGGAAGTGAATTCCTTCCAGGTCCTCATTGCGCACTTTCAATTGGTGCTTCACGGCAATGTGTTCAATTTCTGCACTAATTCGTGGTGTATAAAGGAATAGCAATGATTCAATTGCATGTGCTTGTTGGGTAATGGATCTGTTAAATAACGCAACAAGGATGCCATTAGCCTCATAGCCTGAGTTAAATAGTGGGATGCCAATGTAGGATTCTATTTTTTTGTTAGCTATAAAGGAGTTGTGAGGGAATTGTTTATAGGCTTCTTTAGTAATGCTACAGCTTTTCTTTCCAATTACATTGCGACAAGGCGTTTCTTCAATATTATAATTACAACCTGGTAATTGTTTATTTCCATTTGTTAAGATAAGAGATCTAACCATCCCAGTAGATGGGTCAAGTTGTCCAATCATGATGTAATCCGCATTGACAACATGGCATAGTTTAGGTGCCAAAAAATCAAAATACCTTTGGCCAAGGTATCTGTTTTCAGGAGCCAGTAATTCGTAAATAAGCGATTCATTTGATTTGAATTGCTTGAGTAAATTTATTTTTTCGCGTTTTAAAAAAGCTCGCCAATTCATATGCGGGTAATTTGAGTAGAAAAATACCTAAAATCATAGGTCTGCCAAACTATTTTTGATTAAACGAAGGGATTTGAAGTTTGATTAATGATTTTTTTGTATAAAAAAAGGTGACCCTGTGGCCACCTTTTATATGTCATGAAATTGCTTTCTTAGAATCTGCGTCGTCCTCCGCCTCTTCCATTGTTGTCACGACGGTCCGTTTTTGGACGAGCTTCAGTAACATTGATCACTCTACCGTCATACTCTGCCTCATTTAATTCTTCAATGGCATTTTTGCCAATTGATTCATCAGACATCTCAACAAAACCAAATCCTCTTGATTTACCGGTTTCACGATCCATGATTACTTTTGCTGAAGATACTTCTCCGTACTCTCCAAAAAGGTCATTTAAGTCACCATCAGTAATGGCATAACTTAAATTTGAAATGTAAATGTTCATGCTAAAAAATACTTAAAATTATCAAGGAATTAGCGTAGCTGACGCCTCTTAAATTCCCTCAAAAATACAAATTACGTGAGATTGAAACCAGTGCAGTCTAATCATTTGAATATTCAATTAGATAGGATGTGGAAATGATCGACATCCTGAGATCAAGACTCAAAGTGGCGCAAAAGTAGTTAATTATTTCGGATGAAGCTCTGTAAGACAAACTTTTTCAGTGAAATTCCGATTTTCATCAAGGGTTAAAAATGGTTCCCGGAAAAGGAGTTTAATTTTTTTATAAACAACCAAAGCCACTCTATTAGGTAGCTTTGGTATAAATGAAATAACAATTTTAAGCTATTGCCATTCTGCTTTCAGGCGTCTCCAGGTAGTTGTAAAATATGCCCACTAATAAATTGTTATCCATATCAGGTGATATGGGAATAATCAAGTCGGCAAATGTATCTTTGAAAGCAATTTGTAATTCATTGCGTCGAGGAAATTCAATCCCCGATACCTTATTATGCATTCTTATCTCTCCTAATGCTGAAATTAATTTAATAATCATAGCTCCATCCATTTTTTATTATTCAAGTTTTGTCGGGGTATTTTGGTTGTTTCCGCTGCAAAACTATTAAGGGATACGCATGAATACAAAGAATGATAAGGCTTTTACATGAGTGTTGGAATTGAATAGATGAAAAGTTAAGATGGGAATGACCAGTGAAAACAGAGCTGGATGAATGGACGATATTTGAGGATGAATAGCACATCCAAAAAGCACCCTGGTGAGCAGAGAGCTTTTGGAGTGAGTATTTGTTTACAAATCTATGATATTTCGAGCAGTGAGATAGGCGTTATAGAAAGAGGGTGCTTTTCTTCTGAGCCGCATCAAAAGGCGATCTATTTTTTGTGATAGTACACCATCAGCTTCTTTGAATAAAAGACAAAGTTTTTTAGTGTCTGATACGCTTTGACTGTGTTGTAATCCTTTATTTTTGCTCACTTCTTCAAAGTCATCAATTAATCTTTTGAGAGCTGATTTGTCATCATCACTAACTAAGTAATCTGTTAACTTACCGTTGTGTTCCGCTAATTCGTTATAAATAGCCGATGTGATGCTAATGGTGTCATTGTCGCGTGCATAACGAATGTCGCTGTAACTAAAATCAAGGGCGGCTTCCATCTCTTTGTCATTCAGATCCACAGCATAGGCCGATGCGGATGCTGCTAATTCGACTGCCAAACTTGATAATTTTTCTTTGATTATAGTTTTTTGTTCTGTGATACCAGTGTTGTCAAGAGCTGATTGAGTGGCTAATGCTTTGATTTGAGCAGTGATAGAAATTAAATTTTCAACGGCTATTTTAATAACCGGATACACTTCATAAACAGATTGGTTTGCTGAAAGAACAGCCGTAATGTCGTTGTAAGATTTTAATTTGTTGTTCTGTCTTTTGTTCATGATGGTAGATTTTGAAGGGATTTAAAATAAAGAATGATTTCTGTATAATTTCAGGGGATTATTTGAAGAGGTCAAGTTTTGCAAGTATGACTTTTGTCATCGATTGCTAAGGCACTCACTATTTATCCTAAAAAAGCGGATCGTTATTTGTTAGATGTTGGTTTTAAATTGAAAGGAGTTTTTAGAAATCAATGTGGTGAAATATAAGGACTATAAGGGATGGGAGTGAGTGGGCTTATTTATTTATGGTAGTAAATAATTAATTGTTTCTGGTTGACTTCCTTTTGATTAGAATTATTCTAAATTAGGAGTGTAAGGGAGCGTACTGCGGAAAGTTAATAGTCATTTGAAGCTTGTTAATGCTTTTTTGCAGGATGTAATTATTTGTTTGAAGTATGTGTTATCGTATTATACTGAAGTTCATGAATATTTGACCCAATTCAAAATATATTAGAGCTTTGTTGGGTTTGTTTGAAAGGTGTCATAGCTTATCGGAAGCTGTTGAAAAGTGATCGGAAGAATGGAATTAGACTGGAGATATCCTTTTTAGGAAATTTGCTAAAACAAAAAAAAGCCGAAGATTTCTCTTCGGCTTTTCTTAGTAGCGGGGACCCGACTCGAACGGATGACCTTTGGGTTATGAGCCCAACGAGCTACCAACTGCTCCACCCCGCAATATATCTTGTAACGAGTGTTATCGTGTTAAGCGGCTGCAAATATACGGACTTTTTCATAAGATGCAAATTATTTCGTATCTTTTTTATATCCCTTACTCATTAGCGGATTCGTAAAAACAAAAAAAAGCCGAAGATTTCTCTTCGGCTTTTCTTAGTAGCGGGGACCCGACTCGAACGGATGACCTTTGGGTTATGAGCCCAACGAGCTACCAACTGCTCCACCCCGCAATATATCTTGTAACCTTTGTTATCATTGTGATTGCGGCTGCAAATGTACGAACTTTTTTATTTGATGCAAGTAAATCTGCGTTTTTTTTATTGCGTGTTATATATTTCGTAATACAAAAAAAGCCGAAGATTTCTCTTCAGCTTTTCTTAGTAGCGGGGACCCGACTCGAACGGATGACCTTTGGGTTATGAGCCCAACGAGCTACCAACTGCTCCA
>JAEINY010000058.1 GCA_016342595.1 Marinilabiliaceae bacterium | reverse complement strand
AATCAATAGTTGCTCATTTTGCAATTCTGAGTTTCTTCACGCACGTAGCGCGCAGCTTATCGTAACCTTCCCGAATGTTCCCGCCGGCTCGCTCACTGAATATCAAAGATGAGAAATGCTGCGCCCATTGCAGACTTGCAGAAGGGTGCGCACGATGGGCGCGGTCCATTGTTATATTGCAATGCGTTGCGCCTGGTTGGCGTGACTATTATTGGAGGATACTATTAAAAACTACGCGTGAAGGCTTGCAGGCGTTTTCGGGCAGGGATTGCAGCGGATACCCCGCAGCGATTGGTGATAATCAGGCTATATGCATTTTTCTGGCGAGGAGTAACCCCGATGTCTATCGGGGGAAAGCCTCCCGATACATATCGGGACTAGCGTGGGGCGAAGGGGCACGCCAAATAATTAGGAAAAAGGAGAATGGCAAAAGGTAAAAAGGTAAAAGATTAAAAGAGGCAGAAAATCGAAATGATTTCCTGCCTCTCTTTTATTATCAATCGATGATATTTTATTCAAATCGAATGGCTTTGACCGGTGAAATACGTGTGACCAGGTAGGATGGACCTAACATCATTAATAATGAGATGGCTGCTACTGCCAGGTTCAGAATGATGAGATGCCAGGGGGTTAGGTGAATGGGTACGGTATCGAGGTAATAGTTGGCCGCGTCTAGTTTGGCCAGGTGCATGTATTTTTGAGCCATGCATAAGGAGACGCCAATGAAGTTACCCCATAGCAGACCGCGTCCGATAATAAAGGTGGAGAGGTATAAAAAGATTTTGCGTAAAGACCAATCCCGGGCACCAATGGCTTTGAGGATACCTATCATGTTGGTGCGTTCGAGGATTAGGATTAATAAGCCGGATATCATATTAAATCCGGCTACAATTACTATTAATACGAGTATGACCAAGATGTTGGTGTCGATCAGATCGAGCCAGCCAAATATTTGTGGTTGAATCTGGGTAATTGTTTTAGTGCGAATCATGGTACCCTCTTCATCTATTCTTGAACCGGCGATGAAGATAACTTCCATGGCAACTTCTTCTAGATTATCAAACTCGTCGATGGTCACTTCGTAACCAGAAATTTCATGTGAACCCCAGCCGTTTAGTTTTTGAATGTGGCGCAGGTCTACAAAGGCAAATACGTTGTCATATTCGGAGAAATGGGAATCGTAAATACCGGTAATGGTGAATTTGCGTGCCAGAATGTTGTCCTGAACAAAATACATACGCACAGGGTCGCCTAATTTGAGGTGAAGCATTTTGGCCAACTCGGCTGATATGAGTATGTCATTTGATTTGACGGAGTCATTTAATTGGATGGGTGCTCCTTCTGTTAAGATACCTGATAAGAACGTCCAGTCAAAATCCAGTCCCATTCCTTTTAAAACGATTCCTTGAATGGCATCTTTGGTTTTAATGATACCGGGTTTGGTGGCAAATTCCTGAATGTGTTGTACACCTGGAACCGTCATTACTTCATTGACTAAAGAAGAATCTTTTTTAATGGGATTGGTTTCCCAGGAGTGGTTATAGTCGTAATTGAGCAACTGAATATGAGATCCGAAACCAATTATTTTTTGTCGGATCTCTCGTTTAAAGCCCAAACCAATGGATAATGATAAAATCATCACAACCATTCCCAAGGTAACTCCCAAGGTAGCTACTTTAATCACCGGACCAGCTAATCGTTTCCCGGTTAAACCGCCAGAGCGGATTTTTCGGGCTATAAATAGTTCAAAATTCAAGTTAATATGTTTTGTGACAAAGTTAAAAAAAGAGATGAGATTATTAGGGTGGGCTTAGTAGTTTGTGGTGAGTAGTCAGTTGGTTATTGTTTGGGGGAACAGAACAGTATGGATACCTATATTAAAAGGTTACTTTAGGGTATGAAAAAAGGCCGGATTGCACCGACCTTTTTGAATGTATTTTTATTGTATCCGTTACTCTGTCCGTCCTGGATATACTTCTAATGCTTTTTCCAATGTTTCTAAAGCATTGGCTAAATCCTCTTTTTTCAATACATAAGCCAATCGTACCTCATTCTTACCTGAACCTGGTGTGCTGTAAAAACCAGAAGCAGGAGCCATCATAACGGTTTGTTTATTGTGACTGAATTCACTCAAAATCCACTTACAGAATTTATCTGAATCATCAACGGGTAATTTAGCTACGGTATAAAAGGCGCCTTTAGGCATTGGTGTGAATACACCTGGAATTTTATTTAAGCCTTCAACCAGGAAGTTACGACGTTCGATATATTCGGCATATACTTCATCGAAGTATTCTTTTGGGGTGTCTAATGAGGCTTCAGCAGCGATCTGACCAAATCCCGGAGGGCTCAAACGTGCCTGTGCAAACTTCATGGCGATGTTGATCACCTCTTTGTTTTTAGTCACCAGCGCACCAATACGCACGCCACATTCGCTGTAACGCTTCGATACCGAATCGAACATTACCACGTTGTTTTCAATGCCTTTTAAGTGCATGGCTGAGATGTGCTGTTCACCATCGTAACAGAATTCGCGATAGACTTCATCAGAAAACAGGTACAAATCGTGTTTGATCACCATCTCTTTCAACTGGTTCATCTCTTCTTGCGAGTATAGATATCCGGTTGGGTTGTTGGGGTTACAGATGACGATTGCTTTGGTAGCCGGTGTAATCATCTTTTCAAACTCCTCAATAGCAGGCAGTGCAAAACCATTTTCAATGGACGACTGAATGGGTTTTACAATGACACCGGCCGAAACGGCAAAACCATTATAGTTGGCGTAAAAAGGCTCTGGAATAATCACCTCATCACCCGGGTTCAAACAGCTCAGGAATGCAAACGTAATGGCTTCTGATCCACCTGCTGTCACCATGATTTCATTGTGATCTACATTAATATCGATGGCTTGGTAGGACTTAGCCAGTTTGCGACGGTAACTTTCAATACCAGCCGAGTGACTATATTCCACCACTTTTAAATCGATATTACGAATGGCCTCTAAAGCCACTTCAGGTGTTTTGATATCAGGCTGACCAATGTTCAGGTGATATACTTTCACTCCTTTTGATTTAGCTGTTTCGGCATAAGGAACCAGCTTACGGATAGGCGACGCGGGCATCTGTTGTCCCCTGTTTGAAATAGTAGGCATCTTATTTCAGTCTTTAATGGTTTAAAACAATCAGCTTTCAGTGCAAATGTAGGCCTTAGGGCTTATAAATTACATGATTTTACACATCTTTTTTTCTTTGCAAAGAAAGGTTTTTTCAATCCCGTTTGAAAGCTTATTTTTACCATCAAAAATAGACGCATGTTGAAGTGGATTGTAACATTTGTATTGCTTACGGGTAGCCTCCTTTATGTAAATGGTCAGATTGTGAATATTGATAAACGCCGAACGAAGAATCCCAATAAAGGATTTCAGGGGGATATCAATATGGGGCTTAATTTTGTACATACGACGACCGATATGACACAGCTCTCGTCGCGATTGAAGCTGCAATACAACGATCATGATAATACCTATTTGTTGTCAGCTGATTTCAGTTACAGTGAAGTAAGCAATGAGCGAAATGTAAACAATGGCGGGTTCATGTTTAAGTATAATTATTGGGTGCCGGATAAAATAATCATTGCAGAGGCCTTTTATCAGTATCAATACAACCGGGTGAAACAGTTGAAGCATCGGAATATTCTGGGCGGGGGCCCTCGCTTCAACATTGCTGACCGTGAGAAATTTTCTCTTTTTTTAGTGGCCTATACCATCTATTTGAATGAGCAATATGAGAACAATGATTTTAAAAGGAAGAAAAGCCTGGTGAAATTCAGTTCTATGTTTTCGATGGATTGGCAATTTGCCCCGACTGCTACTTTTGGCCACACAACGTATTATGAACCGGATTATTCTGATCCTTCGGATTTCAGAATATGGAGTGAATCAAAGCTTAATTTCAAGCTGAGTAAGAAGTTTTCGTTTGCTTTGTATGTGCGTTTGGATTACGACAACCTGACGCCTGAGGATGTAGATCCGTTGTTTTACACCATTAACAACTCTTTTAGCTTTAAGTTTTAATCCTTATTAACTGTAGTGTGAATAAGATCACGCAGATTTATAATTTTTCAACCATTTTCGCGCATAATTATACGTCCAGGCTGCTTCATACACTTCTGAAGATTTGGCGTTGCGTTGTTTCTGTATGAGGTGTTGCATGATGGTACCAATAAGGGGTAAATTATGCATGAAGTAAATGAGGCGATTGATACGTCCCGGAATGCAAACAACTTTTTTGGTTTTAATCCCCTTTATCGATTCGTGCACTACCTGATCAACCGGCGTCCATAGAAACTTTGGCACCGCCTTCAGGAATTCAGCTTCACCATTGATAGATCGATGAAAGGAAGTGGGTGTAAATCCCGGACACAAAACCTGTATTTTGACCCCTGTATGCATGACTTCACGTTGCAGCGTTTGTGAAAAGGTGACTAAAGCAGCCTTTGTTGTATTGTACATGACGCTGCCCGGCAAATTGAAGAAGGCACCCAGAGAGGATACATTGATAATTTGACCGCCTCCCTTTTTTATCATTGCAGGAATAACTGCCTGGCTAAAACGGATGGTACTGATCAAATGTACATCTACCATTTTTAACTGATCTTCTATGGGTAAATCGATAAAATAGGCAGCCAATCCAAAACCGGCATTATTAATCAATAGTTCTAATTGATGATCCTGCTGAATGTAAGCTTCCACTCTTAATATATCGGCATTAACAGACAAGTCGGCCACTAAACATTGGACTTGGGTTCCAAAGGTACCGTTTATCTCTTGTTTGATTTGATTCAACCGGCGGACATTACGCCCTACCAATATCAAACTCCAACCCTCCTTTGCCAAGTGTTTGACATAAGCATGACCTATTCCGCTGGTAGGACCAGTTATTAATGCTGTTCGGGGGAGTTGTACGGTCATAATCGTGAAGTTTTAAAAACTGAAAAGACTACTCAATATACTATTTTTAAACAATTTAATAAAAAACCGTTCTATTGTAAAGTCAATTAAAACCAACAGTAGTTGCATGCGCACCTGTTTCTCCGAAGGAAAAAGAGAATTGATTTAGAGCTTATATCTATTATTTCACCACAATTCCCACCTCTTCCAGTTTTTGGCGTTCATTTCCTTCATAGAAAAGATCCAGGCAGGCCCGCAAATCTATGCAGTAGGCCATGAAGGCTTCGTAGCTTTCTTTCTTGGCAACGGTCGCTTGTTGGGCCACACCACCTGCCTTTTCTATTTGTAATTTCATAACATCCAACTGTTCCATTGACTGTTGTAATTGGCTCACTTTTTCAGGTGTAATACCGGTTAATGTGAACTGTGTTTGTATCATTTCTTGCTTGCTTATAGCTGAAATAGTTTCTTGCACCAGTGCTTTCCAGGTGGCATAGGAGGTAGGGATTTCTTTAGTTAAAGCTAAGGCTTCGCGCAACTCTACCTGACTTCTAAAAAAATAGCGGCCTGCCTTGCGAATCCGCACTAACTGTTCATGAATGCTTTTTTGTATTTCGTTGAATTGGCGGGTCGATTGTGTGGCTTCTATTTTGGCCTTTTTTTGCTTATTCAAAGTAGCTTTGGCTGTTTGATACAATCCGATACCCTGGTCTATGCGCTCAGGGGTGTAGATAGCACCAATGCGCTGAAGAATTTCCTCATTCCCGGCGACACCATATACTAAAATACGACCCGCTTCCAGATCTTTTTCATAGCTTTTCTTCATAATTCATAGTTTTTTAAGGTCGCGTTGTCAACAGGGTCAGCCACATTACTGAAAAAGCAGTTTATACCTGGGGATGAATTCATAAAAAAGTCGTTTTCTCGTAATGAAAAATACCTTCGTTAATAAAATTAGCAGTTGTTTTTTTAAAAGTCAACTCCGATCATTCGGTGGAATAGATTAAAATCATGAGAAAGGGGCTTTGACAGGTATTATTTTACCCGGGTCACTTACTATTCTGCTCCGGTGCCGTATTTTTCCACTTTGGACTGACGTTCTGTTACTTTCTGCGGTATTATTGCATTTCGATCCTTCGTTTTTATACCCCCGTCAGACGTTCAGTCACTTTTATCAGGTATTCTTTTACTTTGGTGGTATGTTCTTCTGCTTTAGTGATACGTTTTTCTACTTTGCTTGGATGTTCTTGTGCCTGTGTGAGGTATTCCAGCGGAATAGGGGATGAAAAAGCGGTAAGGAGAGGTGTGCGCTTGCTCTGGAGGGATACATTTTTAATGTAAATGATTAAAAAACCAAAATGAATGGCCATGCGGGGATCCTAAAATATCCCCATGAAAAAAGAATACGGGTGCTTGTAAAGTTGCGTTTAAGAAGAGCGCTTAATCACAATTTCATGAACAATGGGCATGGAATTCGTCTTTATCTTTATAATTAATTAACCACCCCACCTTCGGCACCCCTCCTAAAAAAAATCAGGAGGGGAAAAACGTGACCGAGAGAAGTTTCTCCTCCTTTTTTCAAGGAGGAGTACCGCGAAGAATGAGTGGGGAGGTGGTTGATTGTTTGAAAGCAATTTCCCTGGAACAATGGGCCTGTTTTTCATTTTTTGCCTCATTTTGATAGTCGGCATGTGGAATTAATTCCTTGCAACTTTTTAATAGTTCGTGGTTTTCCAGTTACAAATTGTACGTTTCGCTTGCCGACTCCATCTTAATATCGCGCCATCACATGAAGAAATCCTATCTTTATACCTCTAACAGGCATAACTTGTAATCATGTTAAAATATATCATACTTTTTCTATTCCTCCCGTTATCGATTTATTCCCAGGCACCCTTGGATGATATCCTTAGGAATCTGGATCATCTGATTGAGAACCGTCAACAGTTTACATCAGACCGGGAGCAACAAATAAACACATTACGTGATTTAAAAGAGCAGTCGGGCAGCACAGTGGAGCGTTATCAGTTTGCCAAACAGCTGCACTCTGTTTTTTTGCCTTATAACATTGATTCAGCCATGTATTATGCCACTTCCTGTGTGGAATTGGCCGATCAAATGGGACAATCAGCCTTGAAGTCCGATGCACGTTTGCGGCTGGTCCAATCCTATTTACTGGCCGGCATGTATCAGGAGGCCGGGGAGTTGCTGGCCGATTTGGAGTCGCGTGAATTGAAACCCGAACTCAAACAGTTTTATTATTCCATGCAGCATACGCGCTATCGGTACTTACAGGCCTATTTGTCGGGGTCGGCTCTGATTAACCATTACGATACGCAGGCATTGGCCTATCAGGATTCCTTACTGACTTTGCTGCATCCATCCGATGGGGAGTATCCGGTTGCCCAAGCTGAACGTTTCAGGGATGAGGGGCGAATCAAGGAGAGTAAGAAGTTGTTGTTTGATGTGTTGGAGCGCTTAGAAACCGAAGACCGTTCCTTTGCTTATACGGCTTACACACTGGCATCGGTCTATCAGAAAGAACAGGATACCCTTAATCAGATGAAGTATCTGGCATTATCGGCTGAATCAGATATCCGTAACGCCGTACGTGAAAATGCGGCTATTCGTGAGTTAGCCCTGCTGCGCTATCAAACAGGTGACATTGACCGGGCCTATAACTATATTAAAATAGCGTTGGATGATGCCTTATTCAGCAATGCCCGCCTGCGATCCTTCGAGATTTTGCAAATATTACCGGTGATTGATCAGGCTTACCTGACGATGCGGGAGCAGAAACGGCAAAATATGGTTTATTTCACCTGGATAGCGATTGTCCTCTCCGTATTTCTGTTGCTTTCTTTATTCTTTAATCAGCGTCAGAAACGTAAACTGAGATGGGCCAATGACGAGATTCAATCCAAAAATCATCAATTGGAGGAAGCCAATAAGCAGTTGCATGAGCGGCATGATCAAATGGCTCAGGCGAATACCCAGTTAACCTCCTCTAATCAATTGCAGGAGGAGTATATTGGCCGTTATCTGAAGTTATGCTCTTCTTACATCGGAAAGATGGATCACTATCGACAAACGATTCATAAGAAAGCAGCCATGGGGAGTAAGGAGGATTTATTGAAGCTGTTAAAATCCAAAGATTTGATTGATCGTGAGCTGCAATCTTTTTATGCCGATTTTGATCAGGCTTTTCTGGATTTATATCCTGGATTCGTCACCCAGTTTAATACCCTGTTAAAAGCAGAAGAACAGATTGAATTAAGACCGAATGAAAAATTAAATACGGAACTGCGCATCTTTGCCCTGATTCGCCTGGGCATCACGGAGAGTCCGCAAATCGCCACTTTTTTGAGATATTCAGTGACCACCATTTATAATTACCGCACCAAAGTGCGCAATAAAGCACGTATTTCACGTGACCGCTTTGAAGAGGAAGTGATGAAACTAGGGAATTAAGGTGGAATGGCACTACTTAATTGTCTACTTTTTTTCAAGCACTCCGGAAGTTGATTTTTCAGTTATCCAGTTGTTTAGCTTTGTAATCGGCTTATAAAATACTATATTTTGACTATGTGCCTCCGGATGGCATGACGGACGATGATACATTTGTTTCACAACAGCAGAAAAACAAAAAAATAGTCAAATGAAAAAAGCTATATTTTCTATCGTTTTGGTGATACTCGCACTGGGCCTGAGGGCAGAAGAGCTTAAATCACCCAATGGTCAATTTACCCTTCAATTCGAAGTGAAAGAAGGCATTCCGGTTTATCAACTGGATTTAAACGGTCACGCTATTATCAAAGAAAGTAAGTTGGGACTTGAACTGAAAGATGCAAGCTCTCTATTGGATGGCTTTACACTGGCCAATGTGTCCACGAGTTCGTTCGATGAAACCTGGAAACCCGTTTGGGGCGAAGTGAAAGAAATCAGAAACCATTACAATGAAATGGCTGTCACACTCGATCAAAAAAGTTCGGGTCGTATCATGGTCATTCGTCTTCGCTTGTTTGATGATGGATTGGGTTTTCGTTACGAGTTTCCTGAGCAGGCTAAGCTCACTCATTTCGTGATTAAAGAAGAACGGACCCAATTTGCCATGGCAGGTGATCACACCGCTTTCTGGATTCCGGGTGATTACGATACGCAGGAATATAATTACTCCACTTCCAAACTATCTGAAATAAGAGGTTTGATGGAAGCTTCCATTACCCCCAATGCCTCTCAAACATCTTTTTCAACCACGGGGGTTCAAACTTCATTAATGATGAAAACCGATGAGGGCTTATACATCAATTTGCATGAGGCGGCTTTGGTTGAATACGCTTGTATGCATTTGGAATTGGATGATGAAACCTTAGTCTTTGAATCTCACCTCACACCCGATGCGCAAGGTGTAAAGGGGTACCTTCAGGCGCCCTGTCATACCCCTTGGCGTACTGTTATTGCCAGTGATGATGCGGCTGATATATTGATGTCGCACATGACCTTGAACTTAAACGATCCATGTGTCTATGATGATACATCCTGGATTCAGCCCATTAAATACATTGGTGTATGGTGGGAGATGATTACCGGAAAAAGCTCCTGGGCTTATGCTGATCTGCCAAGTGTTCAACTGGGTAAAACAGACTATAGCAAAGCCTCTCCATCAGGGAAGCATGCTGCCAACACTGATCATGTGAAACGACACATTGACTTTGCAGCAGAGCATGGTTTTGATGCGGTGTTAGTAGAAGGCTGGAATGAAGGCTGGGAAGATTGGTTTGGTAAATCGAAGGATTACGTATTTGATTTTGTGACGCCTTATCCGGATTTTGATGTGGAAGGATTACGGGATTATGCCAAAAGTAAAGGTGTGCGTTTGATGATGCATCACGAAACATCCGGCTCCGTACGTAACTATGAGCGTCACCTGGATCAGGCTTACCAGTTTATGGTGGATAATGGGTATAATTCTGTGAAGAGTGGTTATGTGGGTAATATTTTGCCCCGTGGCGAAACACATTATAGCCAATGGATGATCAATCATTATTTGTATGCGGTTCAAAAAGCCGGTGACTACAAAATCATGGTCAATGCACATGAGGCGGTACGTCCTACAGGTTTGTGCCGTACGTATCCGAACCTGATTGGCAATGAATCGGCACGTGGCACCGAATATGAATCCTTTGGCGGTAATAACCCGGATCATACCACTATTTTACCTTTCACCCGTTTGATTGGCGGTCCGATGGATTATACACCTGGTATTTTTGAGCCGGATGTGAGTCAATATAACCCGGATAACGGCTCTAAGGTAAATACTACCATCGCGCGGCAATTGGCGCTTTATGTAACAATGTACAGTCCCTTGCAAATGGCAGCCGATCTGCCGGAGACCTATGAAAAACACATGGATGCTTTCCAGTTTATCAAAGATGTAGCGGTAGATTGGGAGGATACCAAAGTGTTGGAAGCGGAACCTGGTGACTACATTACCTATGCCCGCAAAGAAAAAGGAAGTGGTAATTGGTTTGTTGGACGCACCAATGATGAAGAAGCTCGTACCTCCCGCATTCATTTCGATTTTCTGACACCGGGTAAAAAGTATGTGGCTACTATCTATAGTGATCAGAAGGAGGCGCATTATAAGACCAACCCAAAAGCTTACCAGATCAGTAAGTTTGTGGTGACCAGTAAGTCTGAATTAAATCAATTTTGTGCTCCGGGTGGAGGTTATGCCATTAGTATAATGGAAGTTTCGGATAAATCAGAAGTGAAAGGTTTACGGAAATTGTAAGTCAATCATTCAATATTGTGTATACATTAAAGAGAGTCTGATCCAATCAAATCAGACTCTCTTTTTTTGGGTGATGTCATTAGGTTTATCCTTATAATACCTTTTTTTAACACAAAATAAGGAGAAATGGATATGGATTATCAGGCTGTGTCCCCTATCCGTACAGGGATTGTTCGAAAACGGACATTTTTATTGCTTATTTCGAAACCAAATGAAAGTTTCATTCGAAAATGTATTTGTGTTGTTTAGTTAGTTGAATACAGTACTACAGTTAGATAGCTTTTTAATTTGGTTTGTTTGTGTTTTTATTTCATATCGAATAGTTTTTTTGGCACGATTTTTATAATAGAATGAAGTATTAACACATTTTTAAAGGTTTGAGTTAATAAATGGGACAAATGGTCGGGAACGCCCGACCTTTTTTTATGCCTTTTTTTAAGTGTGTAGTCTACATATATCAATCATGTTACAGGATCATTAAATTCTTCTATACGGGGGCTCTCCCTATGGTCATTTCAATATTTTTCCTTAACTTAAGGCTAAACATTCTTTCGCTTCTAATAGTTTTATTTGTAGAAAGATTTAAATTATTCGATGACCCAATATACCAACATATTAAAAGATGCTTTTAGGGGACCTTTACCAGGGATAGAGGCCCAACGTATGATGTCTCCTTCCGTTCGCTTTACCGGACACCAACAGCATGATAGCACTCAAGCCCGTAATAGCAGTGTGTTTATTTTGCTGTTTATGAAAGATGGAAACTGGTACATTCCCTTTATTCAACGGCCTGTTTATGATGGGGCGCACAGCGGACAAATCAGTTTTCCCGGCGGAAAATCAGAAGAAGGGGATCATTCATTATTGGATACTGCTTTTCGGGAAACCGAAGAAGAAATCGGTATCAAACGTCAGGATGTACACTTTATTGGTGAGTTGACCTCCTTATATATTCCGAATTCGAATTTTATGGTTTATCCGCAAGTGGGCATTATTCAATCAGCACCGCAGTTTAAATTGAATACCCGTGAGGTCGAAACATTAATTGAAGCGCCGCTGTCTCAATTGCTTCATCCGGATAGTGTTAAACGTTTTTCTCGTCAAATCAACGATTTTCAGGTAGAAGCTCCGTTTTTTTGTATCACGCAATACGAGATATGGGGAGCAACAGCCATGATATTGAGTGAATTTCTTCATGTTGTTAAAAACAGCTCTTTTGATAGGGTATCTTCATCCAAATTGAATGAGTTAACCAATTAGGTTTACTCATAATCAATAAAAAAGGGCTACCTGATGAATTGCACCATCCGATAGCCCTGTTATTTTTGGGTATGCTGCTAGTCGAGCATTACATTTTTATAGTGGCTGTACCGTTCCAGTATATCAATCACATAATGGTATGGTTCCTCGCCCCGGCAATATCCATATTTGACTACCGGGTCATTGTAAAACTCAGGATTCGATTTATTCAAGAGATAATAATCCACGTTATTATACCATATCTTTGGGTTTTTGCCGTTTTTATCAGCTAATCGCATAGCATCTAACACGTGACCCAATCCTACATTATAAGAAGCCAAAACGAACTTAAGTCGCTCTTTCGGATCTTCTACTTCACGCGTTAAGCGTTTGTCCAGCCAATCTAAAAACTTTAATCCGCCTTTAATATTTTCATTAGGAGAAGTGATTTTTTTAACGCCAAACGTTTTAGCTGTTTCAGGCATGAGTTGCATTAGTCCAACAGCGCCGGCCCAACTTTCAATCTCCGGTTGAAAACGGGACTCTTGATAGATTAAAGAGGCAATCAAACGCCAATCGAGTTCGTATTTCTTACTTTCCGATTTAATGATGGCATCAAAATCGGATACTTTTCCACCCTTGATGGAATGAAAACCTGCATCCACAAGATGAGTGGAGCGTTTATTGACAAAGTATTTTCGATAAATACGATGGTAGCGCTTGGTTTTTTTGAAGTTAATCAGCCAGTTATTCACAACATCCAATAAATCGGATGAACCTGGTCGCACAGCCCATGCTATTTTCTGGGGAAAGCTGATGGCTGTTTCCACATCAATGTTGGGATAGAAATTGAGATTGATCTTTGCTAAATTTTCATCACATACCGTGTAGGGTATTTCGCCATGTGCTACTAATCCAATGAGCTGTTCCACTTCATAATCCGGTATTTCAACCACATTAATGCTATCCCCGATTTCATTAGATAAATTTTGTAAGCGGTTCACAAAAGATGAATTCTCCTGCACATAAATGGTTTTCCCACCTAATTCCAGCTGATTTCGAATAATTTCAGTGAAAATCTTCGGTTGATCCTTGTTGGTCTTTTGGTATTTCCGTTGTATCAGTACCTGGCGAGTGACACAATGGGGTTCAGTAAAAGCGATATCTCTACTTCGATCGCGAGTAACGGTTAAATTAGTGGCAATTAAATCCACTTCACCGGTTAACAGATCTTCTACATTTTTATCTAAATTGTTTGAAACACTCATTTCAAGCTTAATGCCCAGGTGATTGCTTAAGGCATGCAGTAATTCAAATTGATAGCCAAGCGGCCGACCTTTATAAACAAAATAGTTGGTAGAGTTATAGTCGGTAACAACTCTGAGCTTTCCGCGTTTCGCAATGTCATCCAGGTCGATCTTAACCTCTTCTTGTGTGTGTGGCGTTGATGGTTTCTTTTTTTCCGTCATACAAGCGGAAAGAAAAATAAGAAAGATAACTATCAACACGGTTTCAGTTCGCCGCATAGGTTTTCATTTTAGAAATGAACGGCAAAGATAATCAATCTTTTAACATACAGCAAATCACTAAAATCACAGGTTGTTAATCATAGAAATTCCAAGATACACCAAATTTCAGGCTCCGTGGATTGGTTGCATAATCCACAGCATGGAAGAAACCGGTTTGTGGGTATCCTTGATTGACGTGATCAAATTTCACATAAATACGTGCGCGTTTCAGTTGAAGATTGGCAAATACATCTACAAAGGGATAATTACCTATTTTCTGTTTATTTTCTCCCTGTACATGAAACTGGCCGGTCGTCATAATGTAATTTGGGGCATAATAGGCAGTATTGTAGTGTACGTCAAAACCTAGCTGAAAATGGAGTACGTTAAAAAGGGTGTTTTGGTAATAAGTCGAATTAAAAAGGGCCAGTGTGGGCAAGGGTACTACCTCTTCATTGGAAGATAGCTGATACACGACTTCATTGAAACTATGAATGCGTCCCAAAATGAAATGTTGTTTTAAGCGAAGGTCAAGGATCTGGATGAAATCAGAGGATTGAACTGGCGCGTACACAGTGTGATTGAGATCAGAGTTATCAGTATTCCAATAGATGTAATTTTCCAGCATATGTATGCCACCACTTAATTTAAATCGTTTCGTTGGAATACGAATACCTCCTTTTATTTTGTAGGTTTGTTGTTTGCTGAAACTATTATCCCATTTTACGTGATTCGAATGGTATTGATTCAGGATCTCTTCCGGTTCTTGCAGATAGAAACTCCCTTGGGCAAATACTCCGGCTGTATCATTAAAGACTCTAAAGCTGGAATTGACCTTACCAGTTGCTTCAATATCACCGGCCCGATAGCCCTGAAAGTATAATTTAGCACCGGCTTTCCACCAAAAGTTGTTACCCAGGTTTTTAAATATCTGACCACCTAATGCTGTAGTGGCTTCTTTGCGCTTATAACTGTGGTATTGAGGCGCCGTTTTCAGCAGAGGCGGATGTTGTGGATCAACCTCTGCAGCCTTTGCCAATTTATAAACGTAATATTCATTGGTAATAAAAGCACGTAGGCCAAACTTTAAAAAAGAGTTAGCTTCTTCGTTAAATTTTAATTGCAGGGTGTTACGATAAATAGTAACTCTTGATGTATCCCGGGTTTGAAGACTGTCGTTGTAATAAACGGGTAAAAAATCATGTTTACCATTAAGTCCTTCAAGATCATTAACTGAAAATACCCGTTTCCCTTGTTCAATATCTAAGGTATGATAGATGGTACCAATTGGTAACTGGTTCACCGTAGAGTCTTTTCCTTTTACAGAAATATTTCCAACATTATAGGATTGATTAATGAACAGGCGTGTATTACGCATACTACTTTGTGCGGTAGTTAGTTTTACAGCAGTAGTTTTGGTTTGTGCAAAATCAAAATCATTCTCGTCAGGATTGTCCAGACCGCCATTTTCCTGAGCCTTAAATAGGTTTTGCATGAAGGCACCATGGACGGCGTAATTCGCTCCTTTATAACTGGAAAAAAGTTTGACTTGTTCATATCGGGTCGCCTGATTACTATATTGACCAGTGGATGTATTGAGCGTGTATTGGCCACCAATGTTCAGCTTTGGATTGATATTTTGAGTATATAAGACAGATATATGTTGTTCGGCATCTGGTTTTGGTGCTCCATAATGGTAGTCCAAATTAACATACGGTGTTTTCGTATTGTAGAAGTAGAGTTCCTCCGGTTTGAGGAGATAAGCGGATACCGGATTAAAAAAGAGAAAGCCGTAATGATCCGGTCGGTCTTGAAAGATATTGGATTGATAAGCTGATCCAAGGTTTCCCAAATAGGTGTTGGATATGCTTTTTTTATAAATGGGATTATAGATTTGATATCCATCAGAAAGCGTATCAACAACCGTGGTGTCACTAAATGAAAAGTCATCAATTAAATGCCAGGCGCGCACATCAGGATTAATGAATTCTTTCTTTTCCTGCTGATCTTCTTCACCTTGTCCCGGCCTTCCGCCTGGTCGTCCTAACTCTCGTTGTGCCTTTACAGTAAGGTTGGTTAGGAGAAGTAATATAATGAGTAATAACTGCTGTTTCATTCAATGCTAATTTTCCGGATTTGCTTCGGAATGAATTAAAATTGTGTCTTAGGTAAGCCCAGAAAGAGCCTGTTTTCAAACCAAAGCAAATATAACCAAAAACTTTACATCTGATAAGCCAGTCAGATGGGATATAAGCTCTTTAGTTTTTTTAACATACTTCAATAAAAAACCGCCTGATGATTCAGGCGGTTACGATATTTATTTTTTACGAAGTACGACTTGAATCTGAACTCCTGTGAAGTCCCATCTCTCGCGTATTTTATTCTCAAGGAAACGTTTGTACGGTTCCTTAATGTATTGAGGCAAATTACAGAAAAAGGCAAATGTCGGGGATGGCGTAGGCAACTGCGTTACGTACTTGATTTTAATAAACTTACCTTTTGTTGCCGGTGGCGGATACTTTTCAATCAGCGGCAATATTGTTTCATTCAATACCGATGTAGTGATTTTCCGTTTTTTGTTCTCAAATACTTCCTGCGCTTTTTCAATTGATTTATGAATGCGTTGTTTTGTTAATGCAGAAGTAAAGATGATTGGAAAATCAGTGTAAGGCGCCATGGACTCACGAATTTCCGCCTCAAATTGTTTGGTGGTATGGGTGTCTTTTTCAATCAAGTCCCACTTGTTAACCAGTACAACTATCCCCTTCTTATTTTGCTGGATGAGGTGGAAAATCTTTTGATCCTGTCCTTCCATGCCACGGGTGGCATCAATCATTAACAAACAGACATCTGAATTTTCGATGGCCCGGATGGCACGCATTACTGAATAAAACTCCAGATCTTCATGAACTTTCGTTTTTTTTCGCAAACCTGCTGTATCCACCAGAAAAAAGTCATGACCAAATTTATTGTAACGCGTATATATTGAATCGCGTGTGGTCCCGGAAATGGGGGTCACAATATTCCGCTCTTCACCTATAAATGCGTTTACGATTGACGATTTACCCGCATTGGGCCGTCCTACAATCGTGAAACGTGGAATGTTTAAAAGGTCTTCTTCTTCATCCGTACCTTTCGGAAATAATTCTACCACTTTATCCAGGAAGTCACCTGTACCTGAACCATTAATGGATGAAATAGGGAACACGTTTTCCAGACCTAAGGCATAGAAGTAGCTGGCTTCAGCTAATCGATCGTTATTATCGACTTTGTTGACCACAACAATGACCTCTTTATTGGAACGGCGCAGTATTTCAGCTACTCCTTCATCGTAATCGGTTATGCCCGTTAATACATCTACTACAAAGACAATGATGTCGGCTTCTTCAATGGCAATGAGTACCTGCTTACGGATTTCCTCTTCAAATATGTCATCCGAATTGGTCGCATAACCACCAGTATCTATTACGGAGAAATCAACGCCATTCCAAAAGGCTTTGCCATACAAGCGATCACGTGTCACTCCGGCCAATTCATCCACAATAGCCTGACGCGTTCCGGTAAGCCGGTTAAAAAGGGTTGATTTTCCTACATTCGGCCGACCAACAACGGCAACAATATTTCCCATGTCGTATTATTTTTTTATTTTTTGGGGCTGCAAAAATAAACAAAGTCACTGGCTTCAGCAACTTTGTGTCGTTTAAAAATAACTAAATCAGTCCATTCAATAGCTGAAGGACTAAAATGTTAAATTATTTTAGTTCGTAACCATGGCCACGCAAGAAGTTTTCCTGGTCACGCCAGTCTTTCGATACTTTTACAAAAGTGGTGAGGAATACTTTCTTCTTTAAAAATGCTTCCAGGTCTTGACGCGACTCTGTTCCCACCCATTTTAGTTTCGTTCCTTTGTGACCAATGATGATTCCTTTTTGTGATTCACGTGCTACATGAATGATGGCGCGCACGTTCACTTGTTTCTCATCTTCCTTAAACTCTTCAATCTCTACCTCTACTGAGTAAGGGATCTCCTTTTTATAATGCATCAATATTTTTTCCCGGATAATCTCAGCTGCAAAAAAACGTTCGGGCTTATCTGTCAATGCTTCTTTATCAAAGAATGGAGGTGAATCCGGCAACATTTCAATGATCCGGTCCATCAGGTTGTTTACATTGAACTTATGCAAGGCCGACATGGGAAATACTTCCGCAGTGGGCAATTGCTCTTTCCAGAAATCCAATATGCTATCTAGTTTTTCCTGATCAATCAGGTCAATTTTATTGATGACTAGTAATACCGGAATATCTGTTTTTTGAACAGAGGCCAGAAAGTCATCATTCTTATCGGGTTTTTCAAATGTATCGGTTACATATAGAATGATATCCGCATCCTTCAGAGCCGATTTGGAAAACTTCAACATCGACTCCTGTAATTTATAATTGGGCTTTAATACCCCTGGTGTATCTGAAAATATAATTTGATATTCGGGTTGATTGACAATGCCAAAGATACGATGACGTGTGGTTTGCGCCTTTGATGTAATGATGGATAAACGCTCTCCCACTAATTCATTCGACAATGTTGATTTTCCCACATTGGGGTTGCCCACTATATTTACAAAACCGGCCTTGTGTGTCATGATAATAAATAGATTAATCTGGTGCAAAGATAGGATAATTCCGGGGAGTATAGACATATAATATGTAGATGAGTTAAAACTCAGTGCATATTCGCCTAATAAGTATTGGGCTGTTGTAATTATCCGACCATTTTTCAGGAGATAGATTTTACTTCCTTATTTTGAACAGGTATCGAAATAAAAAGAAAGATTTGTTAGTATGAGAATCATTACTTTTTATATTTTTGAAGGAAATAAAACCCAAATAGGAAATTGATATTAAAAGAAACGAAATGAAGTTAAAAAATTTAGTGGCTTTATCCTTTATTTTCAGCTTGCTGGCATGCGCGCCCCCGAAGCCGGTAAAGTCTTATAACCAAGGATTGCATATTGTTCCTCAACCGAATTCACTGGTGGAACAAGAGGGAGTTTTTAAAATAACAGATAAAACTGTCATAGTAGCATCTACCGAAGATGTGAAAGCGGTAGTTGATTTCTTTGTTGGCAAAATAGAATTATCAACCGGATATACCTTGGCCACTCAGGTGGAGAAACCTTCAAAGAATTTTGTATCGGTTAGTATCGATTCTCAATTAGACCTAAATGAGGAAGGATATACATTCCAATCAACTCCCTCAGGTATTGAAATAATTGGAAAGAGTGAAAAAGGCGTTTTCTACGGATTACAAACAATGCTTCAATTGTTGCCAGCCGAAATTGAAAGTTCGCAATTGGTAACAGATGTGGATTGGAACCTACCATGTGTAGAGATAAAAGATGAGCCTCGTTTTAAGTGGCGCGGGATGCATTTAGATGTGTGTCGTCATTTTGTGCCGGTTGAAAATATCAAGAAACATCTGGATATGCTGGCCATGTTCAAGATGAATAAATTTCACTGGCATTTAACTGAAGATCAGGGATGGCGTATTGAAATTAAAAAATACCCTTTATTGACTGAGATGGGTTCCAAACGAATCGAAGGTGAGGGGCATGAATATGGCGGTGTTTATTCGCAGGAAGATGTGAAAGAAATTGTGGCTTATGCGACTGAACGTATGATTGATGTGGTACCTGAAATTGAATTACCAGGTCATGCTTTAGGTGCATTGACCGCTTATCCTGAGTTTTCATGTACGGGTGGTCCATTTAAAGTACGAAATATCTGGGGTGTTGAGCCGGATGTATTTTGTGCAGGTAAAGAAGAGACTTTTAAGTTTTTGGAGGATGTGATTGATGAAGTCGTGACTCTTTTCCCATCGGAGTATTTTCATATTGGTGGTGATGAGTGTCCAAAGGATCGCTGGAAAGTCTGCAAATTATGTCAAAAGAGAATGAAACAGGAAGGCTTGGCTGATGAGCATGAACTGCAGAGCTATTTTGTGCAACGTATTGAAAAAGTGTTATTGGCACATGGCAAGAAGATGATTGGATGGGATGAGATTTTAGAAGGTGGTTTGGCACAGTCGGCAGCGGTAATGTCATGGCGTGGTGAAAAAGGCGGTATAGAAGCAGCTTCGCAAGGGCATGATGTGGTGATGACGCCTGGAAACTGGTGTTACCTGGATCATTATCAGGGTGCTTCCCATAATGAACCGGTAGCTATCGGAGGGTATACCACATTAGAAGAATCATACGGATATGAACCCGTACCAAAAGAATTGGATCCCGAAATGGCAAAACATGTATTGGGTACCCAGGGGAATGTATGGACAGAATACATGTATACACCTGAGTTGGTAGAATACCGTGTCTATCCTCGCTTAATTGCATTGGCTGAAGTAAATTGGACGCAAAAGTCTAATAAAGGCTATGATCATTTTCTGCAGCGCATGGATAATCAGTTTGTCAGAATGGATAATCACAGCATCAATTATCACATTCCACTTCCGGAAGGGCCATCTAATCGTGTGGCATTTACAGATGTGGCCGAAGTTGAATTCACTACCACACGTCCGGTTAAGATGGTTTATACATTGGATGGTACTGAACCTACTGCGCAATCATCTGAATACACTCAACCATTCCGCTTTACAGATGATGCTACCATTCGAATTGCATCGGTATTGAAAAGTGGGAAGATGAGTACAGATCGTACCGTTAAAGTGGTAAAGGAAGTATTCAAGCCGGCTGAAGAAGTGAAAACAACGAAAGAAGGATTAAAGGAACTATATGCTGAAGGGAACTTCATTCGTGTGGCTGATATAGAGAAAGTAACTCAGTGGGACGAGAAGGATAATAGCAAGAAATCATCTAAGCATTATAGTTATGAAAATCCATCGGCATCAATCTTTACCGGTTACCTGGAGATACCGGAAGATGGTATTTACGAATTTCAGACCAATCTGGATCAGTTTTTCTTGGGCGATGATTTGTTAATCAATAATGATGGGGAAGTGAAGCGTTTTTCTAGAAATAATGTTTCAATTGCACTGGCTAAAGGCAAACATGCCGTAAAGTTGATCTTCCTGAATAATATTATTGGTGGATGGCCACAGGCCTGGAATGGTCCTAAAGTTCATTTCAGACAAGTGGGAGAGGAAAAATTTACAACAGCTACAAAATCTGATTATAGTTTTTAGGCTGACTATTTTTTTGAGATAAACCTAAAGCTCGCAGAGATTTCCTTTGCGAGCTTTTTTCATTTGGTACACCCGCTATAGCTTATTATGATGTAATACCAATTAAATATCAAATTGCGCTGGTATAATGCCGATACATAATCAAAGGGCGTTTAGAAGTGAAACGCACTAAAGGCGTATTTTGATTAGTAAACGGTATAATTCGGGCTGAGTGAAGCAATATTTTATACAGCGAAATCGAATATTTTTTCATGATATTTCTTATATTTACTATCATGTAATTTATAGGAGAAACAGACATGAGTTTTATTAATACGAATCACTCCAATCTGATTATGTGAATGTGCCTGGTCAGGTGCCTGATATTATCAAAGTAACTTTTTCTTGGAGATGATGAAGCAATAAGCAGATAGTTTGGATTTCGAATATTAAATTACTGCTGTTAGCTTGAATACAGATCAATCTTTTCATAAATTGTAACGACATGTTTAATTTTAAAATTTTTCTGCCATGATTATTTATACCGATACAAAACTGGTTAGGCCTGAACATGAGAAACACACTTTGATTTTACACTTGGAGTATGAGACTTCTCAAATTGGGGAAGTGGTGGGGAAGTTTGATAGTTATCAGGAACATATTCTAGTTGCAGCAGCTCCCGAAAAAGCAACAAAACCATCCTGCGAATTTAGCTTGAAGGGTGAACAACTGAATAATCGCATACGGCGAGAGATAGTGTTTAATTATGATAGTTCTAAAGCTGATCCGGAAGATGTTAAGGTCAATTTTGAATTAACGTTAACTGGCAGTGATGATGATGAAGAATCCATCGTTTTAAGTGCGCGACTACATTTTTGAAAAAAACTGAAATTTAATTGTTTAATGAGGAGTTGCACCGTAGGGGGCAACTCCTTTTTTGATTTATAATCGGTATTAATCCTCTTGATCTGCTAAGCGGTGAAAAGACCGGGATGCTTCTTCAATAATTTCTACATAATGACGTAATTTACCTGGTTCCATAAATGTAGCAGTTGATATTTTGGTTTCATAGGGAGGTGTAGCATCAATGCGTAAGGTCATGATTTTTCGACCACCCAACAGGCATTCACCTGCATAGGTCACAATTTGGTTATTTTCCGATGCGTATGCATACACACGAATCCCCATTTGAATGTCATTGGCTTCGAACTCTTTCTCTAATATCCGTTTGAACAGTGCTTCCATATTTTGCAAAGATAGTAATAACATAGTCTAATGGGTAGAGGTGAAGGATAGTGAACGGTTCCTGCCAGACAGGAGAAAAAAATAATATATTTATGAAATAAACATGCGCTACATTCCCAATGCTTCCCACAATTGGAGTATGGAAGAAGTGGCGAATGGCATTCAGGTGTTGCAATATACTATATTGAATACCAAATAAGGAGAATTATAATTAAACAGTATATTTGCGCGTCAAATTTCATTTATAGATTACTAACCTATGGAAAAGCTAAAGTTATTTATTGTTATCACTACTTTAGTGTTAACTACAACAAATAAAGCTCAAAATCGGGCCGATGTTTTAAGACAACATGTTCATATCCTGGCAGCAGACTCTTTGGAAGGACGCGGTTTGGGTACCCAAGGAAAAGAAAAGGCAGTAGATTACATTATCCAACAATTTGAAGCGGTCGGTATTCAACCATTGGCCGAACACTATCGTCATGATTTTGAATTCATGAGTGAAGCAATTCGTGTATCAGCGACCAATGTAGTTGGATATCTGGAGGGAACTGATCCGAAGCTGAAAGAGGAGTACATTGTTTTGGGCGCCCACTATGATCACTTGGGATACGAGGAGCGCAAAGATGGTTGTGCCATTTATAATGGTGCCGATGATAATGCTTCAGGAGTTGCTACGATAATTGAAGTGGCCAGATATCTGAAAACGAGTCAGGATAAACTGAAGCGATCGGTTGTTATTGTTGCTTTTGATGCCGAAGAAAGCGGACTCATTGGATCGGACTATTTTTTGAGGGATAGTATTATAAATCCGGAGCAGATAAAGTTTATGTTTAGTGTGGATATGGTGGGTATGTATTCCACCATTGGAGGAGTGAGATTATTAGGAATGGGTTTACTGGAAGGGGGAGAAGAATTAGCTGCTCAAGCCGCTCAACAAAAGGATGTGGTGATCGATAAAATGAATAAACGGAAAGTACCATTTACAGATACTGGTTCTTTTCTGGAATATAATATTCCTGCGGCTGCTGCTTTTACAGGTATGAAATCACCCTATCATAAACCAGAAGATACGGCTGAAAAACTGGATTATGAAGGCATGGATAAGGTGACTGATTTATTAGGTGGTGTTACAGTGAAGTTATCACAACAAGAACAACTGACTCCCCACCGTTCGGTGGAAAAAGCCAGTCCGGCATTTGTGCTGGGATATCGCCTGGCAGTGGGAAGTACTCATTATGATTATAAAGATGAATTTTTCAGGAGTAAATCCTGCTTTGGTTTTGAAACCGGTCTGTATGCTCAAATTCAATTAAGCTATGCGCTTTTTCTTCAGCCTGAGGTAGTATATGATTATAACAGTGCGAAACATCCGGATGGTACATTGGGTCAACATTCCTTAATGACCCCTTTACACCTGATGCTACGCACCAATAGCGGGAGTGATTTCTATCCGAATCTTTTTGTTATGGCCGGTGGTTATTACAGTTGGCATTTAGCTGGTGAAATAGGAGGTGATAAAATGGATTATGATACAGTCTTTAATGACCGGGAATACGGGGTTAGTTTTGGAGTTGGCTTCGAAATATGGAAGGCTCAGATAGCCTGGGTGATGCGTCACAGCTTGACTGATTTGTATCAGGATACTACTAATGGGGATGTGAATAAGATAAGTAGTCGAATAACACTAGGCTGGCGATTTTAAGTCAGCGAATCTCAATAAGCATAAGCGTTTCCGTAACCGGGACGCTTTTTTCGTTAGATACACCGAGTGTTGAGTATATTATTGCTCATTAAGGATATTCATGAATGCATCACGCTGACGACGCGACAGGGGAATTTGAGTCCCATCTTCAAGCAGGATGATCCCGTTTCCTTCTTTCATATAACTTTTAATAAAGGAAGTGTTAATAATGTGTGACCGATGGGCCCGAAAGAACTGTTGTGATGGCAACAGTTGCTCTATCTCTTTCAGTGTTTTTGAGGCCAGGTGCGAGTGTTTGTCACAAGTAAAAATCTTTGTATAGGAGCCATTCGCTTCTAACCGGCATATGCTATTGACTTTTATGAAATCGATACCCGACGAAGTTGGAATCTTAATCGTTTGTAGGGGTGAAGGAGTCTTTGCTTCAGTGTGAAGAGGTACTTCTTGTATTTGGCCTTTCATTTTCCGGGCTCTTACTTTTTCAACCGCACTAACTAGTTCTTTAATTCGGACTGGTTTTAATAAGTAATCAATAGCTTGTTTTTTGATGGCCTCCAGGGCATAATGATCCCAGGCAGTCACAAACACAACTTCAAAATCAACTGAAGGTAGATGGTCCAGCAAATCAAAACCACTCATGCTGCCCATTTCAATGTCCAGGAAAACCATGTCGGGTTGTTGTTCCATAATTATGCTTATGGCTTCGGAGGGGCGGGTCGTTTTTCCAACAATGGATATGTTATGGCACTCCTTGAGCAATATTTTCTCAATGATGGCTACCGCATGAAGTTCGTTATCGACAATGATCGTTTTCAGAAGCATGGTTAAAGATAATAGAAAAATATTTTGGACGAACTAGCTCCTTTTATAGAGCTTGCTAATTCCTTTGGGTTTGGTGCCGTACTATTATTTGCTGATAAAAATAGGGGTAGAATTAATTCAGCTCAATGATAATTATCATACGGGATGTTTTGGACAACAAAAGCTACTAGTGCTACAAATTGCAAGTTTAAGTATTTATTAAGGGTGCAACCTACTGATATATGAAATACCTAATTACAATATATCAACTGCTTCGCAGTTTTCTTTAATGGAACCGCGAATTTAACGAATTACACGAATTCGTTTCCGCCTGAAAACGTTAATTACCAGAAATTTTAATAATTCGTTTAATTCGCGTAATTCGCGGTTTAAAGAAAAAAATTATTTGATTGGAAGCAAAGTAAAATAATTACTTGAATTTAGAATTTGAAGCACTAGTGCCGCAAACACTAAATTACAGTATTTATTTTTAGCTATTATTTCCCATGATTATTCCTTTTCATATAAGTGCTCTCCCGGTGAACCGGGATTACTTTTTGTCTACAGTCACAAAAAGTAAACAAAAAAGTCCGCCGCTCAATTGCAATGAACGCTAAACGATTACATTACGGCGGAAAGCCCCTTTCCCGGTAAACAGGGATCTCCCCAAATGGGGAGAACATAGAAAAAGGCATTTAATAAACTCTTCCGTTCAAGAACTTCATGTATTTTGGTTCCCAAAAACCTATGAGTTCTAAGACGGAATCAAACAGATTTTCTTTCTGTTCGCCTCCATTACACCGTTCTTAACGCTATCGCAATTAGGTGGTTCACACCTTGGTTGGTAGATTACGCTATTGAGCATAATACATAAAAATGAATAAATTCGGTGTTAATTATATAGCAATGCATTCCGGTTGAAGCGAAGCGAAACCATCTCAGTGATCTCAATACGAAATTGTTTTTGGTATTTGCATTTTCCTCTGTGCGGCTACTATATAACTCTTTTTTATCCACAGATTACCCAGATTAACACGGATTTCATCACTGGATTCGAAATAATAACAAGGCCGATGGCAATCTTTTGTGCTTTTAGAAACAACTTGTTGTTTTGCTCTGTGGCTCTCTGTGGCTTCTTTGTGTAACTCTGTGTTACCCTTTTCTCAGCGTTATCTCTGCTTTTGTTAGCATGTCAAGGCTTGAGCACTCTGTGTTACATTTAAGTTTGTGTAAAAAATACCCCTTGAATAATAAATACTATAATATGCAAATTATTCCACTAGTATTACACAAAAAAAAGCAAGCTCGTTGGGGGAGCTTGCTATTTTTTTTGTTAGGGAATCAAACTACTTAATTGTAAAGTTAGGAAGGACTTTATTTATGTAAGAACCTTAAACACCTAAGGTATTTTACGCCTGGTAAAAAGTGATTCCTGACGCTGCAAGTATAGGTATTTTAGTGGATGGTTTGAATCCTTAAGGGTGAATATTAGCTCAAAGTTTGTGAATGGCATGTATAGAGAATGAGCGACGGTTATGAGGAAATAAACGGTTGGGTAAATAAAGACTGGTCAGAAAACTTTTCAGTGACTTATACTTTATTGAAAGGATCAATTGTGTTTTTTTCGATAGATATTTTACCTCAGATAATTATTGCCCGGGTATCGGAATGGCTTTATCTATCTCAACCGGACCCATTATAAAATGCCTGGGTCCCAAATGCACTTCACTGTTGAGCATCTCATCCCAGGTGACGGTCTTGCCGGTATAAGCCGAGATACGGCCCATTATGCCGGTCAGTGAGGACTCTGCAATTTGATGGGCTTCGTTAACTGGAGAATTTGTTCGAATGGCTGTTATTAAATCGATGTGCTCCTGACGATAGGCACGCCAGAAGAAATGCCAGCGGTCTTCTTCCTGCTCCGGTGTTAAAGGATATTTCCATTTGATGGAGCCGTCAGTATTAAATATGGTGTTTTCACAATTGGTATATCCGTTAGTCCCGCGGATGAGGTCGGAAACATTGTTACTGCACCCGTTTATCTGGCGGCACATACTGTGGACATGTACCTGGTTGGGATAGGTGTAGTCAACACTGAAGTTGTCGTATTGATTACCGGTTACGCGTCGATGACGACTGCCAAAACCAGTGGCTTTAATGGGGTGTGTACCAATAAACCAGTTCATCAGATCCAGGTTGTGCACATGTTGCTCTACAATATGGTCACCTGACAACCAGCACCAATTGACCCAATTGCGCAACATCGCTTCCAACTCTGTCCACTCAGCTCTGGGATTCACATGCCACAATTTTCCCTGGTTATAGTAGGTGTTGGCCGAGACGATATCTCCCATCTCCCCATTATGGACCCGGCGGTAGGTCTCCACGTAATCTTTTTGATGACGCTTAAGGGTACCGGTGATGACGGATAAGCCCATCTCATCGGCCCGGTGGGCATTGATTAATATGGAACGGATACCAGCCGGATCAACAGCTACCGGTTTCTCCATAAACACGTGTTTCCCGGCTTTAACGGCAGCTGCAAATTGTGCCGGACGGAAATAAGGAGGCGTGGCCATCAATACAATATCCACGCCTGAATCAATGACCTTTTCATAAGCATCAAAACCGGTAAAACATTTTTCCGAATCCACCTCAATGCCTTTGCGTTTCTTTAGGTTAGCCCGACAGGTTTGCAGTTTATCGGCAAAGACATCACCTAAAGCGGATATTTCAAGATGGGGGCCTGCTTCTAAAAAGTCAATGGCGGCTCCCGTACCACGTGAACCACATCCGATCAAGCCAGCTTTCAAGATTGGCCCATCAGGAGCGCTATCCAGAAGAGGCGGTAGGTAAGGGGCTGTTTTTTTCTTGCAACTCATGATGGCCGACAGGGTGGTTACCCCCATAGTCGCCGCCACAATACCTGTTCCCAGAAAATCTCTTCGTGAATAATTACTCATTTTACTAATGCTTAAGTGTTAATGTTTATTGATGAATTTCACACACCACGCGAAACCCCACATCATTGCAATCTGAATACCACCAGATGCTTTTGGGAATTTGCGGATCGGTTTTTAACCATTCATCATGTCGCGTATAATCACGGTATAAAGGTGAAATTTGTGCTTTATTCGATTTGAATGATCCTCCGCGTATTACATAACCCTGATCAGAGGCCTGGAAGACCGGATTAGGAAGAGGGCCTTGATCGTTAAAATAACTCACCGGATGGTAGCTGTCCTGGCAAAACTCTCTAACATTACCCAACAGGTTTTTAATGCCTAAGATGTTCGGTTTAACCTGTTGAGGTAATCCTGTTTTGCCATGTGCATTGTTTTTATAAATCACAAAGTCATCCATCTCTTCCATTGAAAATCCGGAAGATTGATGCTTGCCTCCACGGGCTGCATATTCCCATTCAGCCTCGCTGGGCAGCCGGTAGAACTTGCCGGTCACTTGCGTAAGCCATTCACAGTAAACGGTTGCCGCATGATACGTCATGGTGATGGCCGGGCGTTGGCCCATTCCCCAGCCTTGATCGGGATTTCCCCATGGTGGCGTCGCTCCGGTAATGGCATCCGTTTCAATTGTATTTTGATTCCGTCCTTCTGATTCCGTTTGTTGAAGGAATACCAGGTATTCATCCCAGGTGACTTCCAGTTTGCCCATGTAAAAAGAAGCAAGGGAAACGCTCACCGTATCTTTTTCTCCCATCACAAAGGTACTCCCTTTTACGGCAATCATATCAAAGGCTACATTGGTACCGGGGATTGTTTCTGTAAAATCATGAAATCCGGTGACGGTAGTCGCGGATAGAAAGATGGTATCTTTTTTACCAGTGTGCTTTTTCAGAAAGCCTAGGTTATGACCGTGTGGTAGTTTAGCACCATGGCCTGCATCAATGTGACAATTGATGCAATGAAGTTCGTCGGTGTTATGTAAATAGTGCAAATGGGCCTGCTCGCCGTTGGCAGATAAGTTGGTCGGGAAGAGTTTCGGATGACAAGTGACACAAGATAATTCAAAGGTATGGTGACGTGCGTTTTCAGGCAGAGATTTTAGTTGCCAATCCAACTCGGTACTATCTTTAAACCAATAGCTGTACAGATCGCGTACACCACTTCGGATCTTTTCGTTGTAATATCCATCGCCTTTGGGGGGTAAATGACATTCTACGCAACTAACATGCACACCTGCCGAATCATTGTGATGCATCGACACCTGCCAGGAGGTATGTGCCTGTGGATGCACGTGACAACTGTTGCAATAAGTATCTGTAGAGGTGTATTGATCAGCCTTTTGTAACAGAACGCCCAATAGTATCAGGACAAGAAATAATAACAGCAGTTGCACCCCTCTTCGTATCGACATCTTTACGTTTTATATTTAGTCTATTTAAACTTCTAACTGCGCTGGTATATGCCGATACATAATCAAAGTGACTTTAGAAGTGCAACGCACTGAAAGCGCATATTGATTAGTAATCGGTATTATTGGCGGTAAAAATAGTATTCTCAGCTTTTATAACCTTATTTTTTTATCTTAAATCCGGTTGGTGTATGGAAGTCCATTGAGAATTATCTCCTAAATGCACTGCGCTACCTGTTTGATCCTTTTTGTTACCTCATCGACGGCGTCGTTGTGCAGCAAAAGGCCGTTGATGAGGTGGCTAACGCCGTTTTCGTGGAGGAAAAGCCCGTCGATGAGGAGAAAAAGCAAATTTTTGAGGAGATTAACGGTGTTGTTGAGGTTGTTAACGCCGTTAGTGTGGTGGCTAAGGGTGTTTTTGGGGAGGAAAAGAGTGTCGTTACCTCATCCTGGCCTTCTCCTTAGGAGAAGGAATGTGCGTATCTCAGATTAATGCGCATTATTTACAGGTCTAATTTCTCAAATGCACTCATCCGCTCTTTTGAGGAGAGGACCGATGAGAAGTGATTATTGCCCACATAGAATTGCAAAACTACCAAGGCTTAGAACACTTCATCCTAACCATCTCGGCAAAAAGAAGCAATATACGTCTCATCAGTGATGCCACATTTTATCAGCGAATATGCCCACTCAAACGCACACCTCCTCTCCTTCGAGGAGAGGACCGATGAGAAGTGATTATTGCCCACTTAGAATTG
>JAEINY010000057.1 GCA_016342595.1 Marinilabiliaceae bacterium | reverse complement strand
ACAGGTTTTGTAGATGTGAGGGATGTCACCGATGCCATGATTGCGTTAACCAATAGCGAAGCCTCCAATGAACGATTCGTAGTCAGCTCAGAAAATATGGGTTATCAGCAGTTTTTAACAAAAGTAGCGACTGCTTACCAGACAACGCCACCCCGGTTAAAAGCTGGTAAATTCATCATTGGAGTGGGCTGGCGGCTGGAGCGACTGCGCTATGTTTTAACAAGAAAAGAACCACGTATCACTAAAGAGACCGCACGCTCTTCGCAAAATCGCTCCTTCTTTTCCAGCGACAAGTTAAAAAATCACCTTCAATGGAAATTCATTCCTATTGATCAATCGGTAAAAGAAACGGTGGCTTTCTTCATCCAAAACAAAACGGTCGTCTAAAAGCAACTCTAATACCTTATAAATAAAACGGGCATCCATCTATTGAATGCCCGTTATTATAGTATGATATAGGTGCTTAGGAAGAGTAATGAAATAACTTTTAAACCACAAATATCGCAAATGAACACAAAAGAGTCAGACAACAGCTTCGCTGTTTCCTGTTTGGTTGTCCGCTAATTTCTCGAATTTAACTAATTATACCGTTTACTAATCAAAATGTGCCTTTAGTGCGTTTCACTTCTAAACGCCCTTTGATTATGTATCGGCATTATACCAGCGCATGCGATAGCGATCGCATTTGATATTTAATTGGTATTAAAAACAGCTTACCTGCTTGGTGTTTTTCGAAGGAAAACTAATTCGCTTAATTCGTGGATAAAAAAATATTAATAGTTATTTCGATACAATTCTTTAGCAGATAACCGTTACCAACCTGGTGTTAAAATTGAGATACGCATCAACATCCCACTTGTGGCATCAATTAATAATTAACCATTAATCCCGATAGCTATCGGGATTGATTTTGAATCGTTAAAGTGTTGTCACCAACTCTTTAATTACTTTCGTCATTTTAGGTTCAGCAGCAGCAGCCACCTCTTGCACCTCTTCGTGCGAAACTTCCACAATTTGCCCCGGAACACCGGAATCGGTGATGATAGAAATTCCAAAACAAGTCATCTCCATGTGACGGGCTACAATGATTTCGGGCACTGTAGACATACCAACGGCATCGGCTCCTAATACACGGAACATCTTGTATTCAGCCGGTGTTTCAAAGGTAGGACCTGTGGTACCTACATAAACACCTTGTTTGAGATCAAAACCAAACTGCTTACCTAAGTCAAGTGCCCTGGCAGATAATTCTTTGCTATATGGCTCACTCATGTCCGGGAAGCGAGGCCCCAGTTCATTGTAGTTTTTACCAATCAAGGGATTATCGCCAAACATGTTAATGTGATCAGTGATCACCATGATGTCACCCACTTCGAATTCCGGATTCAGACCACCACTGGCATTGGATACTAATAATTTATCAATCCCAAATGCTTTCATCACACGAACCGGGAAAGTGACGTGTTGCATGTCATAGCCTTCGTAATAATGAAAACGTCCTTGCATGGCTAATACAGGTACCCCATTAATCCGACCAAAGATTAAACGGCCACTGTGTCCTTCGACCGTAGAAACCGGAAAATTGGGAATCTCTTCATAGGGAATAGCCATCTCAATGTCAATCTCCTTTACCAATCCGCCTAATCCTGTTCCCAGAATAATTCCAATGGTTGGACGAAGGTCTGTTTTACTTTTGAGAAAATCAGCTGTTTCTCTGATTGTTTCCAACATAATCAGTTATTAATTTATCAAATATTGTTGCTTCATCGAATAGTATTTGCAGCTCAATGGGAATATAGCAGATGCGCTTTTTAAGCTCATCAGGTAACGTTTCCAATTCATTGAGTCGAACGGCATCTTTTTCGGTTGTGAACAAGATGGCATCCGCACCTTGCGCATCGAATGCAGTAATGATCCTGGTCACATCTGAACTGGTAAAATTATGGTGATCGGGAAAAACCAATGTCTCCCTGACGTTAAACTGAGTATTCAAATACGAGAAAAATACTTCTGGTCGTGCAATGCCTGCCAATCCAATAATTTTAGCAGATGAGCATTGAGCTGGCTGCGCATTGGACATCACCATGGCAATTGGGTCACCATAACCAATGGATGAAAAGAATACCTGCTGGTGATCTAATGGATTTATCTTTTTTATCCAATCACTTTTCTCGCTTAGTGTCATTCCAGCGGGACACTTGTTCACGACAATTAAATCGGCTCTTTTCTGGCCTGCTCTTGTTTCTCGTAAATTACCGGCAGGAAAGGGATAATCGTTCCATAAGGGACGATTATAATCGATCACTAAAAGAGATAATCCCGGTTTCACGTAGCGGTGCTGATAAGCATCATCCAGTAAAATCACATCTGGTTTTATCTGACTCAGCAGAAGATCCATACCTTCTACCCGCTTTTCGGCCACTGCGCCCTTAAGTTGTGGGAACTTTCTCAACATTTGGAAAGGTTCATCACCTATCTCCCCAACTGTACTATCTGATTGGGCAATCAATGCACCTTTGGTTTGTCGCTTATAGCCCCTGCTCAATAAAGCTACCTGATGCTCATCTTGCAATAATCCAATGATGTACTCTGATAAGGGCGTTTTCCCCGTTCCCCCAACCGTAATGTTTCCGACAGAGATAACAGGCAGATCATATTGCTGAGAAGACAGGACTTGCCAATCGAATAATTTATTTCGAAGGTTGGTGATGCCGCCATACAGCAATGTCACAGGATATAAAAGCAATCTCCAATTCATTTAACTTAATCTTAAAAACTTTTTGTCTGACCCACAGGCTCTAAGACAAAATAAGCCGTCCAGTTGGACGGCTTACAAATGTATAAAAAAATTGCAATTTAATAAACTTCAATATTATATGGCATCCGGGCCTGTACCTGATGACCATTCTTCAGGTTTTCCAGGGTATGCAGGTATTCATACTCCTCACCCATGATGGATTTACCCACAAACATTCTAGCCTCACCAGTTAATTCTTTAATAAATTGCTCAAATGGATCTGGAATTTCAGGCAATTCAATCACCCGGTATTTTTCTAAACCGGCTTTTTCCTGTGCTAAGGCCAAAGCGTCATTGATACCTCCTAATTTATCTACCAGATTAATATCGAGGGCATTTTGGCCACTCCAAACGCGCCCCTCAGCCACTTTACCGATGGCTTCTTTAGATGTTTTACGACCATCCGCACAACGGGTCACAAAATTATCGTATCCCATTTCTATATAGGCCTGTAGCAATGCGCGTTCCTCCTTGCGGAACGGACGATTCAGACTTGGCATATCAGCAAATTCATTGGTTTTCACCCCATCAAAGGTTAAACCAATTTTTTTCATTAAACCTTGCGTATTGGGAATCATACCAAAGATTCCAATGGAACCGGTCAATGTGGTCGGATGCGCAAAAATAGCATCAGCTTCACAAGAGATATAATACCCTCCTGATGCAGCTAAATCACCCATGGAAACGATAAAAGGTTTTGTTTCCTGAGCCAACTTCACTTCACGCCAAATAATTTCTGATCCCAAAGCAGATCCTCCCGGTGAGTTCACCCGGAATACAATCGCTTTAATGGAACTGTCGCGACGCGCCTTACGAATGGCTTTAGATATTTTTTCTGAATTAATACCCTGATTTCGATCTGCCCCATCAATCTCCCCTTCGGCATAAATCACAGCGATTTTATCACGGATTAAACCTTTGGTTTCTTTGGGCACATACACTTTGCCGTATTTACTGTTTTTCACAGCTTTCAGGTCGTCACTCTCCTCCGTCTCAGTCAACTCTTTCAATTCAGCAATCACCTCATCTTTGTATTTTAAACCATCTACTAAGCCACTCTCTATTAGTTCGTCCTGATTGCGAAACATGGGCATTTTATCAGCAACGGTCTTCAACTCATCCGCCGACAAACCGCGTGCTTCAGCGATTTTTCCCACCAGGTGTCCCCACATGGAGTTAAGGTACGTTTCTGTTTGCAAACGTGCCGGATCACTCATTTTTTCCAATAAGAAAGGCTCTACCGCTGACTTAAACTCACCATGTTTAAAAACCTGCATCTCAACGCCTAACTTCTCCAATGTCCCTTTAAAAAACATTCGCTGGGCAAAAAGACCCTTGAACTCCAACATACCTCCCGGGTTCAAATAAATCTTATCGGCCACCGAAGCCAGGTAATAAGCTTTTTGAGTATAAATCGGCGCAAAGCTATAGATGAATTTCTCTGATTCTTTAAAGTCAATCAATGCATTTCGAATCTCTTCAATGGTGGCATAACCGGCACTCATCAGTCCTGATTCCAAGACAATGCCTGTGATGTTTTCATCTCGCTTGGCTTTTTTGATATTACTCAAAATGCGATTTAATCCTTCCGGTGTGGGTGTGCCAGAAATAGAAGCAAATGCTTCGGCAAAAGGATCGTCAGTACTACGCTCTACAATTGGACCATTTAATTCCAATAATAGAATGGTATTTTCTTCAATTTTAGCCTCTTTATCGCCCGCAGCCGCCAAACCGGCTATTCCCATCAGAATGCCAAAACCAATAAAAAAGAGAACGATTCCGGCTATAATACCACCAGCAAAAGTGGCCAATGTGTATTTCAAAAATTTAATCATAAATATAAGTTTGTATTAAAAAACAAGGTTTAGTTAAACTCTACTCTAACAAATGTATCAAATTATAAGATCAAAATAAATTTTAAATTTCCCTTTTAATTATTCCATCTAACTTCAACCCTATTTACAAAGCAGTCCATTACTTTTGTGGTAAATAAACAATCATGGCTACACAACTATTACTACTGGGAGGAAATCAAGGTGATGTGATTAAAAATCTGCAGCAAGCCATTGAAGTTCTATCACTTCACCTTGGAAAGGCCATTCAAACATCCGCTTATTACGAAAGTGCACCCTGGGGTTTTGCGGCCTCACAGAACTTTATTAATCAAGTCGTGGAATTTGAGAGCTCATTCACTCCTGATCAGCTTTTAGGAATCACTCAACAAATTGAAATCCAACTGGGCCGAAAACAAAAAACCGGCACCCATTACGAGTCCCGGCCCATTGATATCGATATCTTATTTATTGACGATTGTATTATTAACACGCCTCACCTGATTATTCCTCATCCCCGTCTGCATCAACGCCGGTTCACGCTTTTACCGCTGTTGGATCATTGGCAAGATCTTTGGCACCCCAAATTAGGGAAAACAATTCGGGAATTACTGTCTATTTGTGAAGATGACGGTATTGTAAATCGTCTTGATTAGATTTTACCACCATAAGCTAAATCACCTGCATCCCCTAATCCAGGAACAATGTATGATTTTGCATTTAGTTCTGCATCCACAGCGCCTAACCATAGGGTCACGTCCTCACCTTCGAACATATTACGAATATAATCAACCCCAGCCTGGCTGGCAATAATAGCCACCATGTGCACATGCTTTGGAGTACCGCGATGCAACAAGGCTTTATAAGCTAACTCCATGGACCCACCGGAAGCTAACATCGGATCACTTAGTATGATTACCTTATCATCCAATGAAGGCGAAGAGATGTACTCAATGTGGATGTCAAAATCACCATCTTCGGTGTATTTACGATAGGCAGATACAAACGCGTTTTCAGCCCTGTCAAAATAATTCAGTAATCCCTGGTGCAAGGGCAAGCCAGCTCTTAAGATAGAGGCCATCACCACATTATTCTGAGGCAGATTTTCTTGCGCTATCCCCAGCGGCGTTGTGATTTCTTTTTCCTCGTACTGCAACTCTTTACTTATTTCATAGGCAAAGATCTCACCCATCCGCTCCAAATTACGTCGAAAACGTATGGGATCCGTTTGAATACCTGTATCGCGGATTTCGGATACAAACTTATTGAATAGTGAGTTTTGTTGATTGAGAATGTTGATTTGCATTTTTTTTTTGCAAAGAAACGAAAAATGAAGGAAAATTTTAGTGATGCGCCTCCTTTAGCTTGAACTTATTGCTGAATATACAGGTAGCCTTTTAACAATTTTAGCAGGATTACCTGCTAACAAGACATTCCCCTCCGGAAACGATTTAGTCACAATTGAACCAGGCTCAATATTTATTAATGGTTTCAATGATATAATCAATTTCAGAATCGGTTAAACATTGGTGTAATGGAATACTTAAAACTTCATTGTGAATTTTTTCTGCTATTGGAAGGCTAATATCACACAACCCGGAATATGCATTTTGCAGATGGGGAGGAATTGGATAATGTATCATTGTTTCAATCCCATTTTTTTTGAGATAATTCGCTAATCTATCCCTCTCTTTGGATCGAACCACAAACAAATGCCATACGTGACTATGTGTATCTTTTGGGATATCAGGTAAAAGTATAGAAGAATTATTAATACCTGAACAATATCGCTTCGCTATAGATCTTCTTTTATTATTGTTTCTGTCCAATGTTTTTAACTTAATAGAAAGAATGGCTGCCTGAATCTCATCCAGCCTGGAATTAAGTCCTTTAAACTCGTTATGATATTTTTTACTTGATCCATAATTGGCAATTGCTCTAATAGTTTGTGCTAATTCTTCACTTTTTGTTGCAACAGCCCCAGCATCGCCCAATGCACCAAGATTTTTTCCCGGATAAAAACTGAAAGCAGCAGCCTCCCCCAATGATCCTGTTTTTTTATGGTTCCATTCAGCGCCGATGGCTTGTGCATTATCTTCAATGAGTAAAAGCTTGTTGGCTTCTGCAATCGCATTTATTTTATCCATAGCACAAACCTGCCCATAAAGATGAACAACTAAAATAGCTTTGGTTTTTTGTGAGATCGATGCGTTTATATTTTCCGGATTAATATTGAAAGTGGTCAGATCTGGCTCAACTAAAACAGGTGTTAAATTATTTTCAGAGATAGAGAGAATAGAAGCAATATAAGTATTGGCTGGCACAATTACTTCATCTCCTTTTTTAAGTATCCCAAGCTCCATATAAGCTCTAAAAATGAGCACTAATGCATCAAGACCGTTGCCTGTACCTATTACATGATTTGCATTAATGTAGCTGGCCAGCTTCTGCTCAAAAATCTTATTCTCTTGTCCCATTAGATACCAACCAGATTTAGCAACCCGGCAAATGGCTGTGTTTATCTCAGACTGATATTGACCATTAATCTGTTTTAGATTTAAAAATGGTATGTTTCTCATGCAATAATTGAGTGATTGATTAGTTTAAACAATATTAATACGTAAAGGCAAATTAGCAAAACTATGCGACAACAAAATAATCCAAAAATCATTACCCTGCCAAAAATTAAAGATTTAAGAGGTAATTTGAGTTTTATGGAGGAGTTGAATCAAGTTCCGTTTAAAATTGCCCGCTCCTATTGGTTGTACGATGTGCCGGGTGGTGCAGAAAGAGGCGGACATGCATTTAAAAAAAGTTGTGAGTTTTTTGTGCCGCTATCAGGTAGCTTCAATGTTGAAGTAACACGTGGTGAAGAACAAACATTATTTTATCTAACTCGGCCAGATGAGGGATTATTTATACCTAATTTGTCGTGGCGCAGAATAACAGATTTTACTACCAATGCAGTTTGCTTGATTATTACCAGTACACAATATCAACCAGATGATTACATTTGGGGTTTCAATGAATATATAAAATTGTATAATCATGCCCAGTGTTGACGATTGCCAGATAATAACATTGCCGAAGGTTGCTTCGGATAGAGGCTCACTAAGTTTTGTGGAAGCAAATGGTAGTATTCCTTTTGATATTAAAAGGATATATACTACTTATGACATCCCCACAGATGCAGTTCGTGGGGGCCATTCACATATTGAACAGCATGAATTAGTTATTGCGGTAAATGGTAGTTTTGAGATCGAGTTGGATGATGGCAAACATAAGAAGACCATCTTTTTAAGAAAAGCCTACGAGGGATTGCATATTGTTCCAGGCATGTGGCGTGAGTTGAAAAACTTTAGTTCCGGTAGTGTGGTGTTGGTTATGGCTTCAGATGTGTATAAGGAAAGTGATTATATTCGCGATTACGAATTATTTAGGAAAAACAGATGATTGAGGTTGTAAAGTATAGTGAAGCAAATAAAGAGCAATGGGATGAATTTGTTGCTAATTCAAATATTCAAAGCTTTTTATTTTATCGGGATTATATGGAATACCATAAAGATCGTTTTAAGGATTATTCTTTGATGTTATATGAGAAAGATAGGTTAAAAGCAATATTGCCTGGGAATATCGTTGGAAATCGCTTTTACAGTCATCAAGGATTGACATTTGGAGGAATGATATATTTGAATATGAACATAACATTTAACCAAGGGGTGAAATATTGGAAAGCCTTTTTCTTACATCTCGAACAAGTTAATATAAATAAAATAACGATACGTTCGACACCATTCTTTTATTCGTTACCTGCATGTCAACTTCATGATTATTTATTGAAAGAAATCTTTATAATTAATACACAACCAAAAATAGGTGCATTTATTGAATGCGCAAGTCATGTTTTCCCTTCCAGTACAATTGAAAATAGAAAATTACAATTGGATAAATTTAGATTTTGTGAATCGAATCGATTGGATGATTTTTGGGGAATTCTTGAAACAAATCTAAAAAAATATCATAAGGCAAAACCAGTTCATACTTTGAACGAAATTGTAAAACTAAAAAAGGCTTTTCCTAATTACTTAAAGCTCTTTGTTGTTGAAAACAAAAACAAAGGGAACATAGAAGCTGGTGCTTTAGTATATGACTATAAAGGAATTGTTAAGACTCAATATCTTGCAGTTTCAGAAACAGGAAGGTGCAACAGAGCAATGCATGCATTTTACTACTCACTGATTTCATTCTATAAAAATAAAAAACAAATTATAGATCTGGGCACTTGCATGAATGGAGATGACGTAAATGTTAACTTATTAAACATCAAAGAACGATTTGGAGCCTGCACATATATAACAAATGAGTTTACCGGAAATGTCCCAACTTCAAATAAACCCCAAAACCAAAAGTTGCTCATATGATAAAGCCATTAATGTCATTGCGTTTTGTATTTGCATTTTTTGTTTTTATTAATCATTCTGGCGATGGAGCAAATATTAATGGAGTTTTAGGTTGGCTACTTAAGAATAAATTTTCAGACAGTTCAAATGTCGAATTCTTTTTTATTTTAAGTGGTTTCTTATTAACATTAATTTATGAAAAAAGAATATCTAATCGATCTGACTTGCTTAAGTTTTACGCATCGCGGATATTTAAAATCATACCAGCTCATCTATTTGTACTGACAGTTACGTTGATGATATTACCAATTAGTGAATTATCAATTAAATGGATTATTAAAGTATTAATAAACGCTGGCTTGTTGCAAAGCTATATTCCAATTGAAGGTGTTTTCTTCTCATTCAATGCACCAACATGGAGTATTTCCTGCCAGTTATTTTTCTATGCCTTGTTCCCTCTACTCATTCATGCTCAACAAAGTCTTTCGAAAAGAATAAAGATTTCATTTCTAGCAGGATTTGCACTATTAATATTAGTTCTAATTCAATTATTACCTAAAGACTTGCATAAAGCGATAATATATGTAAGTCCTTTTATACGAATTTTTGATTTTATCCTGGGAATGGCTTGCGCATACATCTGGCAACTAAATAAAAACAAACAACTTAAACACTCAACTTTATGGGAATTATGTGCTCTGACAATATTGACTTCATTTTATTTCTTCTATTCATCCGTGCCTGAAGTGTATCGATTTAGCGTATATTATTGGCTACCAATGCTGCTGCTAATTTTCATCTTTTCTTATCAAGGAGGCGCCATATCGAAGCTCCTAAGCAACAAATACGTATACAAGCTGAGAGTTAAGCTTTGCAATATACATGGTTCATTTCCCAATAATAAAATTGATCAACAGGTATATTATCAACAAACCAGCTTTATCCTTTTATACATCACTAGTACTTACAATTTTTGTTGCACTCCTATTGCATGAACTATTTGAAAAGCCAATTAGTAAAAAGATGAAACTGTATTTAAAGGGTTGAATTATTAATCTTATATATTCCTTTTTATTTACTTGAAAATCTAATTCCCATAAAGCAAAGACTAACACCTCCCGTTAAATAAAAAACTCATATTTAAGCTTAATACCCATAGCATCACAATCCGATCTAATGTCTTTCTTTCTAATTTAAAATAGTATTTTTTGAAGCTTTTTAAATCACCTTTTTTGAAGTAGAAATAAGTATAACTTAAACACTCCGTTTGAAGAAAAGCATCTTTTAAAGATGGGCTTTCGATTTCCTCCCTGCTTAAGAAAGATAAGGATATGCTTTTCACATAATCCATATATTCCTTATACTTCTCTATATCGCCAAAATGACTTGCCGAATCTTTATTTCTTCGATAGCATACTGTTGATTTATCAATATACCCTACTTTGTGAGTTCTGCTAATTTGCAGCCATAAAGGTAGGTCTTCAATCATGAATTCCTGCTTCTTGAATTTTTGTATGAGTCCACTTTTCTGAATAATTGACTTTGCATAACAAACAGATATCGCATTAATTGTATTATTTACAACTAATCTGTAGAATATATCTCCTTGTAGAATAGGATCTGTTTTCTGCGCATTCTTTTGATATTGGGGCTGCATAAACTTCTTATACATAAAAAGTTCATCGAATTGCGTATGAACCATTCCATAATCTGGATTTTTTTCTAAAAAATCAACCTGCATTTGCAATTTTTTCGAATCAATCCAAAAATCGTCACCTCCTAAAGTAGCAATATACTTTCCTGCAGCTTGTTCCAAGCATTGTGCATAATTGCGAATAAAGCCTAAATTGTTCGGATTATCAACAAACTTAATACATCTGTTATTTTGAGCATACCGGGAGATTATTTCTGCTGAATCATCAGAACTACAATCATTAGCTATAATAAACTCAAATTCAAAATCCGTTTGTTGGCATAGTACTGACTCTATCATTTGAGGTAAAAAAGGAGCCTGATTATAGACTGTAGAAATGACTGTTGCTTTCATATTAGTTACGTTTAATGCCAGTGACTTGTAAATTCACATTAAAACTGAGAAGTAGATTCTTTACCCCCTTTCCAAAGATCAAAACAAACTTTGGCATCCTTATTAGAACCCGTTGCATTAACGTTAAATTTTCGAGATGAATACCATCCCTAACTTCTTTTGCTTTTAGATAATTTGAGGTTATCCGAAATTTCACATACTGTGTATATCTAAAAAAATCAAGAAATTTTTTTAAATCTTCACGTTCATCTTCAATAGATCTATACTTACCAAAATCAATTGAAATCTTATCCTTAAAACTAGAATCAGAAATGCGATTAGATCCTAACATATTGTATCTCAAAGTTATTACATTGGCATACGCTATCGGAAAACGAAGAGCTATCCGAATATAAAAATCTATATCTTCTTCGCTAGTCAGCCTTTCATCAAATGCACCAATTTCATAAAAAAAAGTCTTTTTAACACAAATGCTACAAATGTGAATCAACCATTGAGTCCTGTTAATTAGAAAGAAATTAGTTATTAATCCTTGCCATCCTTCTGACCAATTCTTAAATAAAAGACTTGGAAGTTCTTTTTTATTTTTGTGGATAATTTTATAAGATGTTCCATACCAACCATTATTTGGGAACTTATCAATTAAACATTTAAGTGTTGAAAGATGATTGGCATACCATATATCATCAGCATCTAAAAAAGCTATATGTTCGCCAGAAGCCTGTTTTACCCCATAATTTCTTGCATAGGAAAGGCCTCCATTGGAAATACTATAAATTTTAAGTCGAGGATCTTTTATTTTTTCAACTAATGCCAAACTATTATCTGTAGATCCGTCATTCACAACAACAATTTCAAAATCTTTAAAAGTCTGATCAAATACGCTTTTCAACGTAGATTCAATGTCTTTCTCCTTATTATAAAGCGGTATTACGACTGATAGAAATGGCATAACAAATTCCCTATTTTTATAAAAAACCTATAAGGAAATTCGTTACTCAAATCTCCCTTCAAATTCTGTCAATTCTCCTTTTGTGAATGTACATTTTTTCCTGCCCCAAAGATAGAATATAGATTCGGTTTAGGCACGACACTTTTAATTATCACGAAATGAGTTTAAAATTATTGTGCAATGTCACTCAATTCTCTTTTCTTTATCCAATAGATAAAATCAGTGTTCGTTATGTGGTAATATTTCCATCAATAATTATTTGTGATTTCCTCAATAAAAAATAGCCAGTTCATCTCCGTCTCCTTAAAAAACTCTTTGCAAGTTTTTGTACGATTTATAATTGGTATACTAAATATTAAAGTGATCGCCTTATTTATAGGGTCTCCTGGAATGGCTATAGTAAGTCAATTACAAAATGTCTTACAGATAGGCGTTAACATTTCAAATGCTGGCATTAACAACGGCATAATAAAATATCTTGCGCAATATCATAACAATAAATCTAAGCGAGAATTATTCATATATACAAGCTTATTTTTGGTATTTATTATTGCCTCCCTACTGGGAATAATCGTCTTCTTTATGCCCATATTCTTTTCAGGAATAGTTTTTAATTCAGATCAATACGTCCCGATAATTAAGCTGACTGGCATCTATCTTATTACAACCGCTTTATTAAATCTTATTATCTCCATACTAAATGGTCTAAAACAACTTAAAAATTTCATATCCCTAAACATATTTCTTTCTCTCAGTGGTTTTGCTGTTGTATTTGGCTCTGTCTATTTTTGGGGCTTAAGAGGAATGATGATGGGAATCATATTTCAAACATCATTGGCTTTGATATTTGGAATATATTTACTTTTTAGAAAATTGAGAATTGATAAAATTAAATTTTCAACAGCAGTCATTCGCAGACTTAGCAAATACTCTCTAATGTCTGTCGCAGCTGGCATTCTATCACCACTAACCTTGCTACTTTGCAGAAACATCATCATCTCTCACACTTCGTTACAATCGGCTGGCCTTTGGGATGGTGTGAATAAAATAAGTAACAACTATATTCTTTTGGCCACCATGTCATTTAGTTATTATTTTTTACCAACTTTCTCCAGTATTACATCGCCTACAAAAATCAGAAAAGAAGTAATAAATGCTTATAAAATTCTTGTTCCTTTATTGCTTGTTGGAGGAGTCATGCTATATGCTTTAAGAAAACCAGTGGTCACTGTATTGTTCTCACCTGATTTTAATGGCATAACTGAGATACTAAACTGGCAAATTATAGGGGACGGAATAAGAGTATTAACCTGGGTAATTAGTATTTTAATCATTGCCAAGGAGAAAGTCACCATCTATATTGGAAGCGAACTAATTTCTTCACTTTCACAAATAGGTTTTACTTATTATTTCGTTTTACACATGGGCATTGAAGGAAGTACATTTGCTTACTTCATGGAGAATATAATCAGCTTTTTTATAATGGTTGGTCTGTTTTACTTCTACTGGGAAAAATCGAAATGATCTTATCGGGTCAACCAACCAACTCCCTTTACAATTCGTTGGCATTCGTGCTCAGTTTTTGAAAAATAATGACCTAATTCTTTTGAATGAAAGGGGAATTCAATCGTTAAATTTGATTCTGCATTATTCCGAATGATGTGATAGATGATAGCATGCAATCCATATTCAGCTCGCCCCTGATGGGATGATACAGCATCAATCAGAAAAAGAGTATTATTCGTTTTAATGAGAAAAGCAACAGCAATCAACTCATTGAATTTGTCATATGCACCATACAAACCAGCACTTTTATACCGAACTGAAAAAGAAACCAGTTGCTGTAAAACGACTCTTTGCTTAGCTTTAGTCTGTTTATCGTGCTGATCTCTAAATACCATGTAATTCTGAATATTTAACGACCTGATGACAGATATATTATTTCTTTCCACATTTGCGATAATACGTTGACCATCCGAGGAAACATTATTCAGAATATTGTCTATAGAAGGAATCAAATCGATAACAGAATATCTAAACGTCTCTTTCTTATTTTCACCAACCTTATTATAAGCATTAAAAACGTATGATAAGTGCCGATAAGGAATATGAGCAATCATTTCGTCAACAACCTTTGGTGATAGAATATCAGATGAAAAAACACCTAACACTGATACAAAAGCCGGCATAATGACAGTGCGAAATCCATATACTTTTTTAATAGGAAGCGGCATCACGACATGATAGTCATCAGCAACCAGCGCCTCCCATTCGCTAGCCATATACTCCAAATACCAAGAGTAAGCATAGACCGTACCATTTGATGCAGCACGAATACAGGCATCCCATTTATCTCGATCAATCTGATGGCTTTTTAGTAGCTGAATCTCCATTTGATAATTTATAGAATACCTTCGTCGGCAAAGCTAAAATAAGAATTATCCGTCACAATAATATGATCCAGGATAGGAATATCCATTAATTTTCCGGCTTCTTTGAGTTTCTGAGTTATTTGCTCATCGGCCACACTGGGCTGAAGATTACCAGAAGGATGGTTATGGCATAATACAATGGCCGATGCCAGCTTCTCAATTCCTGTTTTCATGATCAACCGCACATCAATAACTGTTCCTGACACACCACCCTGACTCACTTTATAGCGAGAGATAACACGATTGGCCCGGTTGAGCAATAGAATCCAAAATTCTTCATGTGGTAAATCCCCCAATACAGGCTGAAAAAATTCAAATACATCACGACTTCCGGTGATTTTTATGCGCTCCTGAACATCCTGTACCTTCCGGCGACGCCCCAATTCCAATGCCGACACAATTGCAATAGCCTTTGCTTCACCAATACCATGATAAGAAGTCCTTAACTCTTCAATGTTTCTCTTACCTAATTCATGCAGGCTATTATTACAATCAAGAAGGATTTTTTTGGACAGTTCGACCGCACTTTCCCTGGTACTCCCAGATCCAATTAATATGGCTATCAATTCGGCGTCAGACAAAGATGCCAATCCTTTTGCCAATAATTTCTCCCGTGGACGATCTTCGAGTGCCCACTCTTTAATACTCAGATGGCGATACTCTCCCATTTTTTATCTATAAGATAGATACGGGAGATGACAAAGTAAAGTAGCAGATACAAAAAAAGCTTCCCAAAATGGAAAGCTTGTAGTCCCTAGGAGAATCGAACTCCTGTTTCTAGGATGAAAACCTAGCGTCCTAACCACTAGACGAAGGGACCAAGAAATTATTTGACATTCCTATCAAATCTTATCAGTTATTTACTGACAACTGACCCACTTACACACCGGTAAGCTTGTAGTCCCTAGGAGAATCGAACTCCTGTTTCTAGGATGAAAACCTAGCGTCCTAACCACTAGACGAAGGGACCCTTTAGCCTTAGACTAAAGGCTATTAACGTGCCCTGCTAATTTAGACTTTAAATTAGAGGCCTTATTCTTATGAATAATATTTCTTTTCGCCAATTTATCCAACATTGAAACAACTTTTGGATAAAGCTCCTGTGCAGCAGCTTTCTCTGTCGTTCCTCTTAATGTCTTCACCGCATTACGTGCACTTTTGGCATAATACTTATTGTGAAGTCTCCTTTTTTGGATCTGTCTGATTCGCTTCTTAGCCGACTGATGATTTGCCATCTTCTTCCAAATAAAATTTTTAACTCTTCGTTATTTGTAGTCCCTAGGAGAATCGAACTCCTGTTTCTAGGATGAAAACCTAGCGTCCTAACCACTAGACGAAGGGACCATTCCTTGCAATCAAGGCCCTCTTTGGCCTCATTTGCGGATGCAAAGATATATCAAAAACATCTCCCACCAAATATTTTTCAAAAAAAAGTTGTTTTTTTTCTCATTCATTTCTCACCTAAATCCATTACTTCCACATAACCTGCAACTTAATAAACAACACCCGTAGTTTAAGACCTAAAAGTCTCAATTACATTTGGGCATTCAAAGAATAATCCGTTATTTTGCATTAATGTGAAAAGTGGACGGATTTGGCTGATTGCAACCACTTAAAAAAAATGCTAAAATGATACTTTCATTAGCACACCCCTCTTTTCACAAGATTTATATTTAGTATTTTAATATTTGCTTATAAGCAGATAAAAGTAATTGTATTATGGGATATTTATTTACATCCGAATCGGTATCTGAGGGGCATCCTGATAAAGTGGCCGATCAGATTTCTGATGCGATTCTTGATGAAATGTTAAAAGCCGACCCCGAATCAAAGGTGGCTTGTGAAACACTGGTAACGACCGGATTGGTTGTGATTAGCGGTGAAGTAAAAACCAAAGCATATGTACCCGTTCAAAAAGTAGCGCGTCAGGTGATTAACCGCATTGGTTACACACAGGCAGCTTATATGTTTGACTCCGGATCATGTGGTGTGATCTCTGCTTTGCACGAGCAATCGGAAGACATCAGCCGTGGTGTTGAGCGCGAAAATGAAGAAGAACAAGGTGCCGGTGATCAAGGGATGATGTTTGGTTATGCCTGTCGTGATACTGAAGAGTTTTTGCCACTTCCTTTATATCTGTCGCACATTTTATTACAGGAATTAGCTGCCATCCGTCGTGAGGAAAAAGTGATGACTTACCTGCGTCCCGACTCCAAGTCACAGGTAACGATTGAATACAATGAGGACAATACACCTAAATGCATCCACACCATTGTAGTTTCAACGCAGCACGACGATTTTGATCAGGATGATACCATGTTGGCTAAAATCAATGAAGATGTTCAAAACATCCTGATTCCACGGGTAAAAGCCTTGCTTCCAGAAGAACAACATCACTTATTTAATGGATACATCCTTCACGTGAATCCAACCGGAAAGTTTGTGATTGGTGGCCCTCATGGCGATACCGGATTAACCGGCCGTAAGATTATTGTAGATACGTATGGTGGTAAAGGTGCTCATGGTGGTGGTGCTTTTAGCGGGAAAGACAGCTCTAAAGTAGACCGTTCGGCAGCTTATGCGACCCGTCACATTGCAAAAAATCTTGTAGCTGCCGGCGTGGCTGATGAAGTTTTGGTGCAGGTGGCTTATGCCATTGGTGTTGCAAAACCTGTTGGTCTTTATATAAATACATACGGCACTTCAAAAGTAGATCTTTCTGATGGTGTTATTGCTGACAAGGTAAATGAGCTATTTGACCTGCGCCCAAGCGCCATCATTAAACGTTTTGGCTTGAAAAATCCAATTTTTGAAGCAACGGCGACATATGGACATATGGGACGTAAACCCTATAAGAAAATGGTGACATTTGAAACAAACGGAACGCCAACTGAACGTGAAGTGGAATTCTTCACCTGGGAAAAACTTGATTATGTAGATAAGCTAAAAGAGGTATTCAATCTTTAAACTTATTTTCTAAATAACATATTTATAGAGCCGGCTTAGTACCGGCTCTTTTTTTTGGCGAACGAATCGTTTCTCAGTTCCAGCATGATAAATCTTCGGATAACAGACTTATATGGATGGATTAACAATTGTATTACCCCTTATTTTCAAGCCCTAAAATTTGAAACACAAATGGGATTTGCTTAATTTAGACTAGTTTGTACAATTACACCTGTTCTTTCAGGATAACTCATTCGAAAATATTAACAGCCCTGATGCGATGAAGGTAATGCTTCGCTTTAAGTATACATTAATAATATTGGTGTGGTTCACTCCAACCCTGATCTTATCTCAGGAGGTACCGCACCATGTGAGTAACGAAGCGATCTACGATTTCATTGATGAATTGGCTAACAAAGGTGTTATTTCAGTTAATTCAGCCATTAAACCCTACTCCCGCAAAACGATCGCCCATTTCCTGAAAGAAGCCAATGGACATACATCCTTAACCCGTCGTCAACAACAAGAGGTCGCCTTTTACCTGAAAGATTTCAATAAAGAACTGACCAGCGGCAAAAAATTTGACAAACGAATTGACGTTTTCTATTACAGTGATTCTCTATTTAAAGTGACGGTGAATCCTATTTTGGGTGGCCAATTTTTTAACAATGGAGATGAAACGGAATACCACCGTTGGGGTGGCGCAGAATTTCACGGATCCATCGGAAAAAACGTCGGGATATACGGAAGCCTTCGGGACAATCACGAATCGTACTACCTGGGACACATGCCGCCCACACGTGAAAAGAAAGGAGATCAATATCTCTCCAATCGACAGGGCGTTGTTTATAAAGGCGATGGAAGAGCTAAAGATTACTCTGAAGCAAGAGGTGGCATATCTGTAGCTTGGAATTGGGGCAGTATGGGCTTACATAAAGACCACATTAAATGGGGAAACGGCTACAGTGAGCCGGTGATTCAATCGGGCCATGCCCCTTCTTTTGGTTTTATATCCATGCAACTGAAACCGGTCAAGTGGTTCGAATTTAATTACTACCACGGGTGGCTGGTGAGCGGGGTAATTGACAGCTCTCGCACGTATGGTGTCTATAATGGTGAACGCCTGGTTTATGCCAATAAATTCATGGCATCCAATATGTTTACCATCAAACCCTGGAAACAACTCCATGTGTCATTTGGAAACTCCATTGTTTATGGCGATACCGATTTCAATCCCGTTTATCTGATCCCCTTCCTTTTTTATAAATCGACCGATCACACTTACAACTCATGGGATAATTGGGTGGGACAAAATGCACAGATGTATTTCGACATCAGTAGTCGTCAAATTAAAAACCTCCATCTCTACACCTCTGTATTCATCGACGAAATTGCTTTATCCAACCTGTTTAATAAAGATGAGCAATCCAACGATGTAGCCATTAAAATAGGTGGCCGGGCCACGGATCTCTGGCCTGATTTATCAATTACAGCTGAATACACCTGGATAAGGCCATTCGCTTACCGTCACTTTGCCCCAACGATCGATTATGAAAGCAACCGGTTTTCGATGGGGCATTATTTAAAAGACAACGCCGATGAACTATACCTGGCATTGAGATACAAACCCATCAGGGGATTAGATATCCTGGCCAGTTTCACCGCTTTGCGAAAGGGGAAAGATTATCAGGCCATATTTAACGATGGTAGTTTTGAAGATCATCCGGAAATTAACCTGGATCAGGATGAAATACGCAGAGGCTTGCCTTTTATGAATGAAGTCAGATATAAAAATCAAAATATAAGATTGAAAACATCGTACCAAATTATCAATGATGGATTTATTTTTGCTGAATACCAACACAATTCCTTTTCAGGGCCTGACAAAGAATTGTACACAAATTCCTATTTTTTGAATGGTAATCAGATCCTGTCCGTCGGCATGAACTTCGGATTCTGAGATTTTTACTAATTTAACAGTCTTAAAAAATAGGTATGGAGCAGATTCGAATGGTAGATTTACAAACACAATACAAACGTCTTCAAGCAGATATCGATACCGCGATGCAGAGCGTTTTGCAGAGCACAGCTTTTATCAATGGCCCGGCGGTGAAGACTTTTCAACAAAACCTGGCTGATTATCTTCATGTGAAGCATGTGATTCCGTGTGCCAACGGAACAGATGCCTTACAAATCGCACTAATGGCTTTGAGATTGAAACCCGGTGACGAAGTAATCACCTCAACGTTTACGTTTATCGCTACCGTTGAAGTCATCGCGTTACTGCAATTAAAACCTGTTTTAGTCGATGTCGATCCTCATACTTTCACGCTGATACCAGCCGAAGTTGAAAAAGCCATTACGCCAAAAACAAAAGCCATTATTCCGGTGCATCTCTTTGGACAAGGAGCTGACATGAATAGGATCAGTCAAATTGCCAAAGACCACCAACTATTTATCGTTGAAGATAGCGCTCAATCCATCGGTGCCAATTATATTTGCGATGGTGAATCATCAAAATTAGGAACACTTGGTAATGTGGGTTGCACCTCGTTTTTCCCATCTAAAAACTTGGGTTGTTTCGGCGATGGCGGTGCCTGCTTCACCAATAATGACGAACTGGCGGCGCAGATGCGAATGATCGTGAATCATGGATCACAGAAAAAATACTATCACAAAGTGATTGGCGTCAATTCCAGGCTGGATACCATTCAGGCTGCCGTATTAGATGTTAAACTAAAGCACCTGGATGATTTTAATAAACGCCGCCAAAGAGCAGCTGACTATTACGATGCCGCCTTTAAAAACCATAATGAATTAACCACTCCACACCGCCAGGAAGACTCGGATCATATTTTCCACCAGTATACATTAAAAGTAGCCAATGGAAAACGCGATGCTTTGCAAGCACATTTAAAAGAGGCTGGCATTCCATCTATGGTATATTACCCGGTTCCTTTACATCAGCAGGAAGCATTTGCCGAATTTGCATCTACCGATCAGTCTTTCAGCAACGCAGAGCAGTTAAGCCGGGAAGTATTATCCCTTCCCATGCATACCGAATTAACCGAGATACAATTAACCCATATTACCGATACCATTTTATCATTTTTTGAATAACATGAATCAACCCAACTATTTTGCACACGAAACTGCCGTCATTGATGCCCATTGCACCATTGGTGATGGCACCAAAATATGGCACTTTTCACACATCATGTCGAATTGTGAGATTGGCGACAACTGTAACCTGGGTCAGAATGTTGTAATCTCCCCTTATGTCAAATTGGGAAAGAATGTAAAAGTTCAGAATAATGTATCCATCTATACCGGGGTGATTTGTGAAGATGATGTCTTTTTAGGCCCCTCCATGGTTTTTACCAATGTGACCAATCCCCGAAGCGCCGTAAATCGCCGGGGTGAATACCTGAAAACAATCGTTAAAAAAGGTGCTACCATAGGTGCTAATGCAACGGTTGTTTGCGGCCATAACATTGGTGAATTTGCCTTTGTAGGAGCCGGTGCGGTAGTCACCAAAAACATCCCTGCTTATGCCCTGGTCGTGGGCAACCCCTCTCAACAAATTGGTTGGATGAGTGAATTCGGTCACCGCCTCAACTTTAACGAGGAGGGCATCGCCATTTGTCCGGAGAGTGGCGAAAAATATCATCTGAATAACAATACCGTCAATAAAATCAAAAAATAACAGAAGCCTATCTCATAAAAATTCAACATCATGCTTAACGAACTATTATCCAAACAAAAGAAGCTATCCGTTATTGGATTGGGATATGTAGGTTTACCTATCGCCCTTGAATTCGCCCGCAATATGTCAGTCATTGGATTCGACATCAAAGCCGATCGTGTGGAACTCATGAAAAAAGGAATTGATCCCAGTAACGAATTGGAAGCATCCGCCTTTGAAGGATGCGACATTCAATATACCTGCAATGCGGAAGACCTGAAAGACGCCAACTTCCATGTGGTAGCTGTTCCTACCCCCATCAACGATCATAACTTACCGGATTTGAGACCACTTTTGGGTGCTACCAAAGCTGTTGGTAAAATCCTGAAAAAAGGAGACTATGTGGTATTCGAATCGACTGTTTATCCCGGATGCACCGAAGAAGATTGCGTGCCCATCCTGGAACAAGAGTCGGGATTAAAATTTAACGTAGACTTTAAAGTTGGCTTTAGTCCGGAACGTATTAACCCGGGAGACAAAGAACATACCCTCACCAAGATCCTTAAGATTGTATCGGGCAGTGATGCCGAATCACTGGAGGTGATTGCTGATGTGTACAGCTCCATCATTAAGGCAGGTATTCATAAAGCAAGCAGCATTAAAGTGGCTGAAGCAGCTAAGATCATTGAGAATACCCAGCGCGATGTGAACATTGCCTTAATGAATGAGCTATCGTTGATTTTCAACCGTATGGACATAAACACCTTTGAAGTACTGGAAGCGGCGGGAACCAAATGGAATTTCCTAAAATTTTTCCCCGGCTTAGTAGGTGGTCACTGTATTGGTGTGGATCCCTATTACCTGACATACAAAGCCAACCAATTGGGCTATCACTCCAAAATTATTACCGGCGGACGTTTTATTAATGATTCCATGGGTGGCTATGTAGCCAAAACATTGGTGAAAAAGATGATTTCGGATGGCAATAAAATAAATGGTGCCCGTGTATTGATCATGGGAGCTACCTTTAAAGAAAACGTGAGCGACATCCGTAATTCAAAGGTAGCTGATGTATACAAAGAGCTAAAATCATTTAGCATTGACGTAGAGGTAGCTGATCCGCACGCCTCATCAGAGGAGTTATTGCATGAATATGGGTATGGTTTATCTGAAATCAGTGGCAAATACAATGGGGTGATCGTGGCTGTCAACCACGAGGAATATGTCAATCTGGATGAAGATTACTTCAAATCAATCCTTGTTGACAACGGGGTATTTGTAGATGTGAAAGGTTCTTATCGCGACAAGATAAAAGACTTAACTTATTGGAGTTTGTAAGTCGAACCGACACAAAACAGTAGGATGATCAACTTTTTTTGAAAGTTGATTGTCGGACGATACGATTGTTGAAAAGTTGAACAAAAACTGGCATCCAACGGTACGATAAGACATTTTTCTTACCGGAAAGCCAATTCGAAGATATAATGAATCGTTTTTTATGGAAAAAGTGGAATCTGATCGTCAGATTCCACTTTTTTTATGCCAGAAGACCAATCTACATTTCAGATAGACCGACTTTTTCGAAAGAAGACTAATCTACTTTGCAGACAGGCTCACTTAAGAATTGTGACGGAATAACCTGACAGTATTTGTGTGTGTTTTTTTAAAAAAAGTGTTACACGGAGCGCGCAAAGTTCAGGAAAGAGAAACGGTCACAGGGCCTTTATCATTTAATGAAGAAAAATATTAATACCTTACTAACCCTCTGTGGCCTTATTGTTTTGTTTTTCTCCGAAACTCAGTGTAACAATTTGATAAATTATCAAATGAGCACATCAATATCACAAATGCCCGCCCTTCAACACGCAACTCCGCTTCTTCTCCACCACTTTCCCGGAAGGATAAAAACATCGCACCCACACCACGTAGACACCTGGCATGAGCTGTTGACGATCCTCACCCAATCCATCCCATGTATAAACCGACTGTGCTGCCATCAATTGATTATTGACCAGGTAGCATACTTCCTGTCCGGTAGAATTATATATTCGAATGGAAACCATCCCATCCGCCTCCTTATTATTCATCCGGATGGTTAAAAAATCATTCGTACCATCACCATTGGGAGAAAAAAGTTCAGGCTCCAGCGAAAAATTCCCTTCTGTGTTGGAATCAATAAGCGTTTGCGAATTTAGGTAAGTCGGTGTGGCGTAGCCGACAGAAGAAGCCGCTGAATGCCAATTATAAATATCATCGCCTGGCAGATCCGGCGAAAGTCTTTCCAGTGAAACACCTTCTTTATCTTTTAAGAGATCGAAATGCATTTGATCTCGATATTTGAAATAATCAATGAGGCTACCGGATTGATCTGTCAGTATCACTTCACCTTCATCATCCGGTAAGGAAGGAAAGTTATCAACAGTAAGAATTGAGTGGGGAGATTGGCATTTATAGGCGTCCTCCATAATCAAACTATCCGGCGTCAGCACCAGGTAATCCCCTGGAAATAGTAGTCGGTTTTGATCCAAAAATAAAAAGATTTGCGTCACTTGTTTGTTTTCAGCCCATTTGGCAAATGCCAACTGCGAAACACTGATGATCTTTGAGGATCGATTATACAGCTCCACAAAATCCACTTCATCAGGTCGGGGATTAAATAAGACTTCATTAATAATGACATCGTTTTTAACAGCAGACTCAAAAGCGCCAAAACGAATGAACTCATCCAAATGAGTAGGATGCGCTGCCAGGTCGTTCAAATCACAGGTCTTCAACTGATGTATTTGTCCTGGAAGCAATTTCCGATCAAACTGTACTTTCAGATATTTGAGAAAAAGGGTATCAATTTGGCTCACTTGCCATTCCGGCACATCTTCACTGAAACCAAAACCCTCATTCTCATTTGTAAAGTTCATAGCCTCGGAAAAATAGATTTCCAAAATAGAATCATTCACCAAGGTCACATAATGAATAAATGGGCGCACTTCATCAACAAATTGCGAGGCCAGTGAATTTTCAAATCCAGGTGTCCCACCGGATAAATGGGTCGACCAGGCCCAATTATTAACCAATCCGGATAAATTATCAACATCTATACACTCGGCACTCCAGCCCCCTTCACTCTTAAAAGGTTCTCCCGGCACCCGGTCTCGTTGAAAATCCAATGCATCCATTATTAATCCTCGCTCATCCCACAACACCACTTTTGATTTCTCATTGGTCAAAGCAGGCCATTTCTCAACACACAAGACCTGCTGATAGGATTTCCAGTCACTTTGATCAGTTTTGGGCACCAGTACCAGATGCTTATTGGCAGCAATCGTAAAAGCAGGCAACACAACTCTTTTTTCATTCACCTGAAGGCTCCAATCTACTAATACCAAATCATATTCAGTCCGATTGTACAGCTCCAAAAATTCACTCTCCGGCAAGTCCATCGACGGTGTTGGATCGGCCATCAATTCGGATATCACCACATCAAATCGTTTGGGATGATAATACCACAACGTATCGGTGGCTGCTCTAATGGTATCTCCTCTTTCATCGCAAACACCAGCTATCGAAACAGTAAAAGCTTCAGCTTCAATCAATGGCTTATTCAACTGAAGATCATACATTGTCTGTTCACTATCTCCCAAAGGAAAAATGTCATAAGCGTAGTCACCCGGGTGTATATTAACATTGGCATCCTCCCAGGCCTTAAGTGGAATGGCTTTATTAAATGAAACACTCACGGTTGAATCATTTTCCAGATAAATACTATCAATACGAATTCGTTCATAGGAAAATACAAAGCTGGTATCATTCATCTCATTTCCCGACAAATCGCACAATCCGGAAACCTCGATGATTTCATCTACTACATCATCCAATCCCGGTTTAAAAAGAAGATCCACAGTCACACTGTCTGACTGAACCAATACTTCTGAGGGTTGACGATGGAGTTTGTTCAACTTAAATTGGGAAGGATCCACATTACTAACAGACATTTTCTCATTGAATAGCATCTGAAGGCAACTCCCTTTCACTAAAGCAAAATCAGCTACCTGAGGTTTATCGCGATCCACATAAGCTTCACCGGTGACACAGATGTCGTCGAAGAAAAATTTATCACAACGTGTAGACGTGTACTTACAGTATAGCCCGAAATAGTTAGATGTAAAAGCCAATGAAGACTCCACCTGGCCTTCGGTAATCCAAGCTCCTCCATCATCCACGTCTAATTGCCAAATATCCTTGTTACGGCTGACACGAATCGTTAGAGTGACAGATGAAAGTGCTACTCTTCCATCTAATCCATCAATTATTTTTTCCTGCTTACCCCCATCAATTCTATAGAGGCAAACATCATCGGCCTTATTCCCTACCTCCACAAAAACGCCGTTTTTGATTTGTGATGGCAGTGCCACATCGGCAATCAGATAAATACGACACAGATTGCTGGAAGAGGGATTAAATCCCATTTTTAAATTAATCTGCCAGGTCGCATTTTCTACTACCTGACATGGGGTAAATAGAAAAGCCTCCCCCTTTTCAGCAGGTGCATTTAGTTGAAGCCACTGTTCACTGTTAATAATAAACCAATCTGTGGATCCTTGCCAGGCCGGATTGTTAAAAATATCATCATCGGTGAACGATTCGTTAAATTGCGCTACAGTATTGAATGGCAGCAAAATTAAAAGTAGAAAAAAGCGGTTCATAGGCCAAATGATTATTACAATTATTTCTATTTTTGCATTAATATGTAAGTACAATACAAACCACCACCAACATTTAATTTACAAAAATTGAATGTTAATCGAAAAAATATTAACCATTATAAATGAAATTCCTCTGACCAATAACAAAGAAATATACTTGTATACATTGGAATAGTCGAATTACATGTGACCAAATTAAAAAGAGAAAAGCATGAAAGTAGCAATCGTTGGTGCCAGTGGCGCTGTGGGGCAAGAGTTCCTAAAAGTACTGGAAGAACGGAATTTTCCATTGAATGAATTGGTTTTATTTGGCTCATCGCGGAGTGCCGGTAAAACCTATACATTTCGTGGAAAAGAGTTAGTGGTAAAAGAGCTTCAACACAACGATGACTTTAAAGATATTGACATTGCCTTAACATCGGCTGGCGGCGGTACTTCCAAAGATTATGCTGAAACCATTACGAAACATGGGGCCGTCATGATTGATAATTCCAGTGCATTTCGTATGGATGAGGATGTGCCTTTGGTAGTACCTGAAGTAAATGCCGAGGATTGTAAAAATGCACCCCGCAATATCATTGCCAACCCTAATTGTACCACCATCCAATTGGTGGTTGCCTTAAAACCCATTGAAGATATTTCCCACATCACCCAGGTGCGCGTTTCCACTTACCAGGCGGCCAGTGGAGCTGGTGCCAGAGGCATGGAAGAACTGGAGTTGCAGACACGTCAGATTGCCAATGAAGAGCAACCAACTGTTTCAGCTTTTAAACACCAACTGGCAGCCAACCTGATTCCTCATGTGGATGTATTCACCGATAATGATTACACCAAAGAGGAAATGAAGATGTTTCATGAGTCGCAGAAAATTATGCACAGTGATATTCGCGTGAGTGCTACATGCGTGCGCGTACCGGTGTTAAGAGCCCATTCGGAAGCAGTATGGGTTGAAACGGAACATCCCATTATGCCGGACCAGGCTAAAAAAGCATTTGCCGAAGCCCAGGGTGTTGTATTAATGGACCAACCGGCCAAAGATGAATATCCCATGCCGCTCTTTTTAGCTGGTCGCGACGAAGTATTCGTGGGTCGCGTGAGAGCCGATCTGGCCAATCCCAATGGATTATCCTTCTGGTGCGTATCGGATCAAATTAAAAAAGGGGCTGCTTTAAATGCGGTTCAGATAGCCGAATACATGATTAAGGAAGGATTGGTGAACTAATACGCTATTCAGTGTCTGACTAACAACACTTCATATAGTCAAACACTGAATAAGCACTTAAATAAAAAAGGGAGCTAATAAGCTCCCTTTTTTAGTCTATAATTTCGTCTTCACTATAACTATCGTAGAGGTAATCATTAAATGGGAAACGTTGTGTGTGAATCTTCTTCACTTCATCGTAAGCCATTTTCTTAAACTCGATGAAATTCACTTTATTCTTTGCTGAGATAAAAACACATTTATCTTGTTGCCCCATCCAGGTCTGTTTCATTTCATCCAATGAAAAATTAGCCTTGGTCTTGGGTGTTAAATCATCTTCTTCTTTAGGGATGTACGAATAAGCATCCACTTTATTAAAAACAAGAATACTGGGTTTTTCACGTTTGTCGATTTCCGCCAGGGTACGATTCACCACCTCAATCTGTTGTTCAAAACCGGGATGCGACACATCCACTACATGCATCAACACATCTGCTTCGCGCACCTCATCCAAGGTTGATTTAAACGATTCCACCAGGTGATGGGGTAATTTACGAATGAATCCCACCGTATCTGCCAAAAGGAAAGGTATGTTTTCAATCACCACCTTCCGTACCGTAGTATCCAGTGTGGCAAACAATTTATTCTCGGCAAACACCTCTGACTTGCTCAATACATTCATCAAGGTACTTTTGCCCACGTTGGTATAACCAACGAGTGCTACCCGAACCAGCTTCCCGCGATTCTGACGCTGAGTCATCATCTGTCGGTCTATTTTTTTCAGCTCCTCTTTGAGCTTGGCGATTTTATCCCTGATGATACGCCGATCCGTCTCAATCTCCTTCTCTCCCGGTCCTCTCATACCGATACCTCCGCGCTGACGTTCGAGGTGCGTCCACATGCGGGTCAGTCGTGGCAACAAATATTGATACTGTGCCAGTTCAACCTGAGTCTTGGCATGCGCTGTTCGTGCTCTCCGGGCAAAAATATCCAGAATCAAATTGGTCCGATCCAACACCAGGCACTTCAGTTCGCGCTCCAGATTACGCAATTGAGATGGTGTTAATTCATCATCAAAAATGATGGTTTCCACCTCATGAATTTTCATAAAATCAATAATCTCCTGCAGCTTACCACTCCCGACAAAGGTGCGCGAATCGGCCATAGAAAGATTCTGCGTGAACCTTTTGATGGGCTCAGCACCGGCTGTCTCAGCCAAAAAGGCTAATTCATCCAAATACTCATTCACCTGCTGCACTGTGACATCAGGCGTTTTTACACTCACTAAAACAACTCTTTCAAGTTCCTTTTGCTTCGATACATTTTCGATCATTCAGCACTTCTTTTTTACAAGCGACAAATATAACTCATTTATGTACAACAAAAAACCCCGCTAATGCGGGGTTTCTTGTATCTCATAATAAGAGTAAGCTTACTGAAGTACAAAGTTGATAGGTACAGTATAAGAAACTTTTACTGCTTTACCTCTTTGTTTTCCTGGCTTCCATTTAGGCATCGCTTTTACAACGCGAATCGCCTCTTTATCCAGGTTTGGATCTACACCACGTGCTACCTTAACATCTGTTACTTCTCCTTTTTTACTTACTACAAAGGAAATGTAAACGCGTCCCTGAATTCCGTTCTCCTGAGCAATAACAGGATATTTAACAGACTGCGCAATGTACTTACGTAACTCAGTTTCTCCACCCGGAAATTCTGGCATATCCTCTACAATAAAGAATACAGGTGCATCTTCTTCTTCTTCCTCTTCCATGGCCAGGTCAGCGAAATCAATTTCGGTGTCCTCGTCCATTTCCGTGTCTTCAATGTCCAATTCTTCATCCAACTCCACATCATCCTCTACGATGTTCAATACATCAGCCACTTTTGGTGGTGGTGGTGGTGGTGGTGGTTTCACTTCTTCCTGCCGTGTAATCGGCATGATTTCCTCCTCGGCTTCAAGGTCTTCTACCATCTCGAACTGCGAAACGTCCACATCAGTAGTAGTCCATTCAAAAGCAATTAATACCATTGCCAGAACAGCTACCAAACCGATTTGCATAAAGACGCTCTTTTTGCTTTCAAGATCTGCCTTTGGCGACTTTTTTACTTCCATAATAGATCAAAGTTTTTGGTGCCTAAAGATAGCTTTTTGTTATCAGTTTTTTCAAAATCAAAAGGTTTTTAAACCCTTCCCCAATTTTTGAGTGCATAAAAATAGAACTTTAAAATTAATTTCCATATCAAATGACAGAGATTTTACATTTACAGCCCACGTGCACCCTTATCTAAAATCATTACAAAAAGGTAAGTTGTCACATCATTTACGAAATGTCAATACTAAAATAAAGAAATAAACAGATGCCTTTCAGTTTTTTAAGACCATTACTACTTTTTAGCCCGATGGATTTTTTTGTTTTTTTCTTGGCATCCATAAAAAATCATCTATATTTGCATTCGCTAAACAAACGGGGGATTAGTTTCCCGAAGAATCGGGACAGGCGACTTCGCTAATCCCAATACATAAAAAAGTTTGTTTTAACATGATGGGGGATTAGCTCAGTTGGCTAGAGCGTTTGACTGGCAGTCAAAAGGTCAGCGGTTCGATTCCGCTATTCTCCACATTGAA
>JAEINY010000056.1 GCA_016342595.1 Marinilabiliaceae bacterium | reverse complement strand
GAGGGTAGATGCTTAATGCCATAACTCAAATAGCCGATGTATGAAGTTTGTTGAAAACTATTTTCTGAATTGCTGAGAAAATAGGAATAATTGTGAAATGTTTGAATGAGTTGTGGTGGGGATAAGTATGTGAGTGCTTAGGATTGTCTCCGGGCGCGTTCCCAATTGACGCTTTGAGTTTTGTGAAAATATCGAACAAAACCTTTCAACATCGCATAGTTCATCATCACAAAGTAGTAGGGAATAAATGCCAATTTTACACGTATCTTCTGCCGTTCTGTTAACCAACCAATAAAGGCCATTGCATAACTGCTTATCTGAAGCATTAATAGGATTGGATAAATAGAATTTTCATGAACCATAAGCAGGTTTAAAATGAAAACGGCAATTAAGGCAAAAGGAGCCGGTATCCATCGCAACACCCGGTGGGAGATGTACTGAAATGAGAGCAATTTGTATTTGAATACATTTAAAAGTGGTAGCAGTCGCAGAACAGATTGGATACCACCCGCGGCGATGCGCACCTTACGTTTCAATTCTTCTGTGACATTGGCGGAAGCTCTTTCAATCGCATAAGCCTCCGGATCATACTTTATGGCGTAGCCTTTCATGGTGATGCGCATGGCAATCATAAAATCGTCCAGTAAAGTATCCGCTTCCGGCTCCTGAAAAAGCTCAGTACGGATGGCAAAGAGTTCACCGGCCGCACCAACAGCACTGTTCAGTTCAGCATCCCAGCGTTTTAAGGTGGACTCATATTTCCAGTAAATGCTTTCACCGGCGGTAGCTGCATCTTCGGTTTTGTGGGTGACAATGCGCTTTTCACCGGCAACTCCTCCAGTCTGCGGATCCCGAAACAAGTCCACCATTCTGCGAATGGCTTGCGCACTAATGTCCGTATTGGCATCTGAAAAGACAACGATGGGCGTATGAATCCTTTTTATGGCCCGGGTGATGGCCGCAATTTTACCACGACGTTCGGGTTGATGCAGTACTTTAACATCCGTATGCACGCTCAAAAGATCAGGTGTTCCATCATCTGAACCGTCAGTGACCCAGACCTGTTTTAGTTTTTCACGGGGATAATTTAACAATCTGGAATTACGTACTTTTCGCTCCACATAGTCACGCTCATTGTAGGCGGCAATTAACAAGGTTACCTCCGGTTCATACACCGTGTCAATTGGAGGTGTTGGCTTATTGAACAATCGTTTGATGTGCACCATCAAAAACAGTACGATGCCATAACCTACATAACTGTAGAAAATCAGTCCGATTAATAACCAAAAAATGAGTTCTATTGATTTCATAACGATCGATTTTAATGATTTTGTTTGCTTTAATGCTTGATGAATCTAAGCGGATATACGCTGCCAGGTATTTGATTCAGGATGATAGGTTTTGATCACTTTGGCCGGGTTTCCAGCCACTACAGAGTAAGAGGGTACGTCTTTTGTAACGACACTTCCGGCGGCTACAATGCAGTGTTTCCCGATGTGACGCCCCGGTAGAATGGTTACATTGGCTCCGATCCAGGTTTCATCATCTATGGTGACCGGATCCGTATGGACACCTTGCTCTGAGATCGGTCGGGTGACATCTTCATAATTGTGATTGAGTGCCGATATCACCACGTTCTGTGCCAATCGAACATGGTCTCCCACCAAAACTGGCCCGATCAGAACGGAGCCGATACCTATGCGGGTATGATGGCCGATATAGATACTCCCCACGCCGTTATTGATGGTGCAAAAATCCTCAATGGTGGATTGCTTACCCAGGAAAAAACGATTAAAGGGCAGTACATCAAAACGAATGCGCTTGCGGATCAAGGCACCTCTCCCTTTTTTAACCACCCAGGGCAGAATCAGCAGTTTCACCCAGTAGCGCGGTCGTGCCTGTCCTTTCGGCATTAATAGCCAGAGTACTATTTTTTTGATAAAGGGATGTTTCTTTATTTTTTCTTTGAAGGTCATAGTTTACTGTTTTAGAGGTGTGACTCAGGTATAGATCGTTCCCCTTTTGCCTTATTTATAGAATGCTCACGTAACAAAATTTGACGACCAATCTCTCGCACATTATTCGACCACGTATGTTCAGTAGCAAAGGTGATTCGATTAGAAACTTCCTCGGGCGTGTTCGTATTTAAAGCCTGTTCGATGGCTGAAGCCCACTCCTGGTGAGATTGGGGTAAAAACACATGATCGGCAAAGTAAGCCATGGCTTCTGTTTTGGTGGCTACCACCGGTTTGCCCATGGCCAGGTATTCATCAATTTTACGGGGATAATTGCCTTGTGTCACCTCATTAATCAACTGGGGATTAATGGCCACATCCAGAGCATTTAGGCATTCCGGTAGTTCGTGTTCTTCCTTCCGGCCAATAAAATGGACGTTTTTATATTGATGCAATGCACTTTTTTGAAATTCAGCATCCTCAGGCCCAACTAAAACAATGCTCCACTCAGGCCGGTTTTTGGCCAGGTATTCCAATACAGACACGTCCAATCTCAAAGTTTTCAACGCACCGATATAGCCTATCAATGGTTTGGGTAAATCGTTTAGTTCCGGTGGTGTTTGAAAGGCAAAATGTGGTTCAAAAGCGGCGGTATCGCAGCCTTGTCCAACAAAAAAGCTGTGGGCGTTATAGCGTTTGGCCAATTGTGCAAGATAGGTGGAGTTGGCCAATATCAAATCGGCCTTTCTCATGTGTTGCGGCTCAATGCGTAAGCCTTGTTGTTGCCAGTATTTCACAGCCAGAAGATTATCACGTGTGTAATAAACCGATAGCTTGGGCTTTATCAATTCTTTTAAATGCAGACTGCGAAACATGTCGCTGTCACAAAAATGGATGTAATTAGTAAAATGAAGGTGCTGTATTGCTTTTTTTATCTCACGTGCAAAGCGGTCATTATTGATGCGATTCAGGAAATCAAAAAGGGCATTGAAAGGTAAGCGACTAATTGATTCAAGCATGATTTTCGGTTGAAATACCCAAAGATTTGTATTGATTTGTTGCAAGAATAAATTCGATTTACGGTCGCGCTCCAGGTGCTTTAATTGTTGGGTGGCTTTGGGATTGCGAAGATGAGATAGACGATCGGTCGGTGGATTGACATAAATTACCCGATTGTGTTTCGCTAGTTCCAACGCAATATTTTTACAGTTGCTGCCAATGGCAATATTCCATGACTGAATGCCGGTTATGATAATATCTCTGTTTATTAACATGATATGGATGATTTAAAGGATGTGTTATTCTTATTTTTGCCATTGAGTAAGGCGGTCGTGTAAATGGATTCGATTTGTTTTACTTGCTTTTTAATTCCGAAATTGGACCGCACATAATGGGAAGCCTTATCGGCTACTTTTTCTCTCAGTTCCGGTTGGCGGCATAGCGTCCATATCTTTACGGCTAAGGCTTCCGAATCACCTGTTTTAACAAAAAAGCCGGTGGATTTATCCGTTATCAATTCACGGGTACCATCTACAGGTGTGGCGATGACCGGTTTACGCATGGCCATGGCTTCCAGTATCCCGATGGGGAATCCTTCCCATAGTGAAGGCAGGCAATAGAGGTCAATGGCATTCAGGATGTCAGGGATATCGTTTCGGAATGGTTGAAAAATAATACGGTGCTTTAAACCCCATGCTTCCACCTTTTCAATCACTTGTTTCTTCAAATCTCCATCACCCACCATTAAAAGGCGTACTCGGTTGTTTGTCTTACTTAGTTTGCGCAAAGCCCGCAGCAGGGTAAAAGGATCTTTCTGACCGGTAATGCGCGCTATAAATCCAAGGACAAAATCATCGGCTTGAATCCCAAACTCAGCACGGATATCCTTCAATGGCCGATCCGGATTAAATTTATCCAGGTTGATGGCATTATGAATTACCTGGGAATGTTTCATTTTTAAGCGATTGATGCCATCCGTTTCATTACTCTTTGAAACACAAATGGTGGTATCGGCTTTTCGTGTGAGAAATTGTTCTGCACGTTCACGGATTTGTCGAATCACAAAAGACTGATCGGGATGAAAGGACCAGCCATGTACGGTATAAATCAAAGGTAAGTCCAGTTGTTTGGCTGCACTGAACACATTGGAAAGTGCCCTTGTTCCATGGGCATGCACCAGGTCTATATTCTCACCCCTTAACAGATTAGTTACTTGTCGCCATACACCAATGTTAAAAGGCTGTTCTGTTCGAATAACTTTAACAGTAATTCCTTGTCTTTTTAAGGCATCCACCATGGGGCCATCAGTAAATGAGAGCACTACTGGTTCAAATACCGATTGATTCATGTTGGCGACCAGTTCCAATACATGTGATTCACCGCCACCTACCTGGCCTTGACGAATGGTCTGAAGTATTTTTATCCGTTTCATATCCTAGTGTTTTAATCCGTGTTGTGTATGAATGAACTGTTTGTTGGCCCCTTTCGACCGAAGTAATGCCAGCACCATCAAGCCAAAAGTTTTGGGCAAGGAGACCAATGCTCTTAGTGTTTTTATAGAGTAACTGCTGACCGGTAGTGATAGTGTCACCGCCAATGCGGTAGCCAGAAAAGCTAATCCCCATATTTGCGGGTTGAAAATGGGACTTTTCGTGTATTGGTTGAGAACGAATTGAAGTACCGTCATCAACGAGGTGAAACCCAGTGCCAGGACACGCGGCGGGACAATAAATTGAAGGGCTTTATCCGGGTAATCAAAATCCCCCCTGGACAGATGGTGCCATAATTGAGGTAAGCTGATCTGGCTTAAATATTTGATCTGAGCGGCCAGCCAGCGTCTGCGCTGGTGCACGAAATCACTGGTTTTTTGTATTTTTTCATCGTAAACAATGGCTTTGGGAGCATAAGCGATGGGAATATTCCGTTGGGCCAGCATCAGTTCCAGTTCCTTGTCAAAACCACCAACTGCTTCCGTCTCATTCATGAGGGCCCGGAACAGGTGAAAATCGAACATAAAAGCTGAACCGATGAGTGAGGCCGACAAACCCAGAACCTGGTGTCCTTTCCGGAAAATGGCATTGTTTACTTCTTCACTAATGCCGTCCAGGATGGCGAGCGATGTGTTGTTATTTTTTGCTGTCCGATGTCCTTGCACCACTGAAAAACCCTTGTTCATGCGATTGGCCAAATGATCTACAAAGCCCGGGGCCGGGATGTTGTCGGCATCCAATACAATGGCATAGTCATAATCAGACCTCAGTTGCCCTAAGCACAAACGAATAGCTTTCGATTTAGTGCTCTTTGTAAATGATACCGGCAAGGTATTAACCGGTAATTTGTATAGTTCATTTAAGGTTTGAGTACGAAAGGAATCAGCGATAACCCACACCTCGCAATGACATAAGTTACTGTGATGTTCAGCTGCCGCTTTGGCAGTTTCCACGATCACCTCGTCTTCTTTATAGCCAGGTATTAAAATGATGGCTTTCCGCTTTTTTTGCAGCGACTTTTCGGTTTTTGTCTCTTTGTAGAAGCGTGATGCAAGGGCAAAAATCAGAAAGTACATACCTGAACCTGCAAAGTAGCTCAAAAGGATCAGGTTGATGATTTTGATAATGTTTATTAGAACAACCATTTCTTTTTTGTTTTTTGGGTTAGATTCCAGATAAGCGCATCCCAATAGGCAGACAGGTGATCATTTTGCCGGGTGATTAAAAAGTGTAATGTGTTCTTGGGAATGGAAACACATAACAAGTAGAACAATGCCACAATTTGCGTGACAAAGTTGTAGTTACGTTGCATGAAAAGAAGACGATTGCGATTGATAAAATAGGTTTTAAGTGTACTGTTCTTACCAGTTGAGATGGACTCTTTATGATAAACTTTAGATTGGGGCTGGAAACAGATTTTGTAGCCTGCTTTTCGGATGCGTCGGCTCCAATCGTGTTCTTCGTAGTAGAGAAAATATTTTTCTTCCATCAATCCCACTTCCTGAATGATACGGGCTGGCAGTATCATGGCACAACCATGTGCAAATGGTGTTTCCCGAACCGTTTTAAACTGACCTGTATCCAACTCGCCATGCCCGATAGCTTTCATGCGCAAGGTGAATGGGTTCAGGTGTGTAAACCCGGCATATTGAATAACGCCCGGGCGTTCAGTATAAGTAATCAGAGGACTCACGGCGCCAATGGAAGTATCACATTCCAGTAAGTCCACCAGGGGCTTAAGAAAATCCGGTGGCACAAGCGTATCGTTGTTCAACAACAGAATGTATTTACCGGAAGCCGCTTTAATACCCAGATTATTACCCCCTGCGAACCCCAGGTTTTTATCAGATTGGATCAGCTTCACATTGGAATAATGTAAATCTAATTGATGAACATCATCTTCGCCGGAATTATTATCTACAATGATGATCTCAGGAAGGGGACCAACTAGGCTTTCCAAAGATCTTAACAGCTCATTGGTCATACCCGCTTGTTTATAATTGATTGTGATGATGGATACTAAATATTTGTGTTTCATGATAGTATTGGTTTGGCAAAACAAAATCAATGCTTGTGCCAATGGTTTTATGGATCAATAAAAGAGGTAGTTAGGTAGTGGAGGCTTATCAGGTTGCTACTCACATCCCTCAATAACGAAGAAACCAGGGTGTTTTTCTGTCAAAAACGAAGAGTAGAACCGTATTTTACATGATTTAATAATTGGTAACATCATGGTATTCTACGCCTTAATGATAGTGGTATAAGTATTGGAAATGATATGGAAACCATTAAAATAAGCACTTATGAAAGTCAATAATCCAAAATCACGTTATCATTTAAACATTAAAAAGAATCATCGGGTATTGGAAGTAGGTGGTGGGCATAATCCGCATTACCGCTCCAATGTAATCGTAGATAAGTTTGTGGATAGTAATTATCATCGCCATGCGGATATTAAAGTGCTCGATCATCAACAATTTATGCAAGCAGATGGCTCCAGCTTACCATTTGAGGATCATTCCTTCGATTACGTCATCTGTAATCAAGTGCTGGAGCATACCGAAGATCCAGTTGCATTTCTGAAGGAACAAATGCGGGTAGCTAAAAGTGGTTACCTCGAAGTGCCCTCCTTGATTGGGGAATATCTTTTTCCAAAGAAGTCGCATAAATGGCTAATACTGGAACTGGATAATAAACTGATCATCATGGATAAAGAAAAACACTGGTTTAATACCGGAATGGATTTCGGTTATCTTTTTCTCACCTGGTTACAAAAAACATCCATTGGTTACAAAATCATGATGGATACCATACCAAATTTCAGGACCATTCGCTACGAATGGAGAGATGAAATTGAATTTGTAGTGAATCCTGGTGAGGCTGAGTATGCGAAATATTTTACACAATGTTGGGATGAAGAGATGGTTAAAACCTTCTTTCCAAAGCGTTCCAACCTGGAAGAATTTGTGGATGCTGCCCGATCATTTGGACAGATTTTCTGGAGAGCTATGGGCGGCCGTCATCTGAGCAGAAGGGCGTAGGGAGGTTGATTCCTCCTTTTCCCAGTGAGGCATTAAGTGAATGAACGCCATGCTCATATACACAATGAGTCCGTTGGGCATTTGACCAAGGGCACCACTGCCATAGGAGGCTACCATGATTCCAAACATACCGGACAGTAAGGCGGCCGCTTTGGCTTTTAATTCAGGCGATTTCAGTTTGAAAAGTATCAGGTAACTGCTGAATCCCAAAATGTATAGTAAGATCATTAGGTGCAAGCTTAAACCCACACGCCCGAGTTCGGCCCATATCTGTACATACCAACTATCAGTGGGTGTTTCGGCCAGGAAGGTGCCGGGCGAAAAACGTAAACCCCAATTTCCTGCTGATCCCAATCCTCCGCCAAAAGGGCGATCTGCCAAATACACTTTCAAGCGTTCCTGGTTTTCTTTCCGTACCATTAAGGATGGATTATCCGGGTCCAGGCCTGTTCGAAACCTGCGTATTTCATATACACTGTTACCAATTGTGGTGAATTTCAGAAAAATGAAGATGCTGATCATTAAAGCACCTCCAGTGATTAGCATTTTTATTTGTTTACTCAGCACAGCATAAAGAGCTAATCCGGCAAATGGCACGGCCAAAGCACCTCGGGTACCGGATATCACCATGCCGTAAAGAGCTGCTATGCCAACCAACGCGTAAAAAAGACGCTGCCGGCTGCTGGTTGTATGAAGGGCAATGATTAAAAAGACAACCGCTGAATAGCCCATCGATCCGCCGTAGGTAGCGGCATCGGTGAAAAACGAAAAAATGCGCAGGCCACCGGGCAGAAGATGTGTCTTCCCGCCAATCACTGCCAACCATTGCTGCTCCCAGGGGTCCGGCCCGATAATTTGCTGCATCACTCCTTTAGCCACGCCGGCTAATGTGAACCAGGCCCATAATTTCAGCATCTGGTCCAGATCTTTTTTGTGATGAAAAGCCAGAAAAACCAGTGGTATGGTGAGAACCATGTATAACGCGATTCCCCGCATGGCATAAAACCAGGCGATCCGGCTGATAGCTTCCGGGTTGAAAAACTGGAGTAGCGCATATAAGTACCAGATTATGGCTGCTGCGGTAAAACCATTCCAGGCGAGTCGCCAATTTACTTTACGATTAAACTGACTGAAGATTACTGCCAGCCAGGTCATCGCTAAAAGGGCATCCACAGATAATCCCAATGGTCCGGGAATGTAACGGGCCAAGCCCATGGCAAAATAATTGACGACTAAAGCGGTGATAATACCGACACGCGGATATAGAAAAACAAAAGATACTTGCAGGAGTCCAAAAGGTAAAGTAAGAAATATAATGCCTAAGATCAATTGATCGTATAGAAGAAAGAATGCGGATATCAGTAAAAATCCGACTAAAACAGCAATGATCACCGTTTTTAATGTTTTTGAATGAAGGTTTCGTTTATGCGGAATTTCCATTGACCGGTTTTCTGATTAATACGATGTACCTGGTAAAATCCACTGTTTTATCGATGGTTTTACATTGAATGATCATCCCCCATCCAATAGTAATGCCAATGGCAGTGAACAGTAAAGTGGCAACTGCGATATAAATTAACGAATGAAAAATTAAAACCGCCAATAAATCAAAGATTACATTTGCCGCTAGCATGATCATAATCTTAAAAAAGTTCTGTTTGGGTTTATTCATGGCAAATAATGCCACGCCTGTGTATCTGTCGGAGGGTAATAATATAATATAGATGCAAATAACATAAAGAATGGTTTGTTGGGTACCAATGGCATTGACATATTCAGGCCCTCCCATCAATTGCAAAAAGAATACCGGGAACATCAAAAGAATAAGTACAACCGGTACTAGCATTAAAGTAGTAAAGAAGGTATATGAAAGTAGTAATTGAAAAAAACGGGTGCTATTTTTCCTTAAAACGTCAGTCAGCTGAGGAAAAGCGGCAGATGAAAAACTGCGTAATGGGATTTCTACTATTTCCACAAATTTCAATGGAATGCTATAGATGGCGACAGCTTCAGGTCCTAAAAAAGGCACCAGGGTTAAGATAAACGTATCTGCACTTTTTAATAAATTACTTCCAATGTATCCGGCTGTGGCATATTTCCCGAATTGCATAATTTGAGCCCTTAAAGCACGTGTACTTTTCTGAATAAAAATGAAACCGTCCCATTTATAGCACATCGCCACGCCACTGGTTATGGCATTGGCCAGAATACATATCAGAATAATATCAGTAAGCACCGGGATAACCGATAGTTGTAAATAGATGAATACGCCCCCTAGAGTGCCGGCTCCGTTTATCACTTTTAAGATGGTACTTCTGCTGAAGTTTAATATGCCCTGGGCCACCATATTAGCTTGATGAAAAGCCAGGTTGGCCAGTGATAGAACCGGATAAAAAAGCAGGATGAATAAATATTTGCCATCCGGTTGAAAAGAGTGCATACCAAAATATAAAAGATAAAGCGTTACGGCGATTATGCCGGTTGAAATCAAACTTAATTGATAGGACGTACCAATGGCCTTCGGCCGTTCGTCTTCTGATAAGGTGGAGATGAGACGAATCGCTGCGGTGCCGGTAAAGCCTAATCGTAGCATATCCAATAGGCTGGCAACAGTGATAAAGATAACCCATTTACCAAATACGTTTTGATCCAGGTGACGTACCAGTAAGAGAAAAGTCATGAACCCGAAGATGGCCTGCGCCATGTTTCCAAGTAAGGCATGCAGGTTTCCCTTGACTATCTTATGGCGTATAATATGTGCTATCATGACAATAATCTTTTTACAATTTGTTGTTTTAAAAACCGTCTCAAAAACGATCTCTTTTTGTGTATATCGCCTATCATCTCCTCCATATTGGCAGGTTTGGCCTTATTAAGAATGCCAATGGGTACTATATTGATTTGTTCTTTAAGCTGGCTTTGCAAGAAAGTATCTGCTGATGACCAGGTTCGGTTGGCATCTGAAATTAAGAAGTGCAATGAAGCTGAGCTGATAAGCATCAGATTTATCACTTGTCCGGACAGTGCCGGGACTTCGGTTAAGAGAATTTCACCTGGGGCTTTGGTGCTTGGGCCCATCGGATTAACAGAAGCAGCCGTTTGAGGTGATCTGATTTCAGCCGCAGTTCTTAGTAAGTCCTTGGTTTTCGCCGTCGAATCATTAATATTTGGGATACTTGTTATTTTGGTGACTGAAAATCCATGCCTAATAAGTAATAAATAGACTTGCTCCATGACTTCCGACTTTCCTTCGCCTTGCCAATGACTTAGGAATTGAGCTACCAAAGGCCTGGAAACTTCAAGCCCGTTACGTTGTTTAATAATAATTTCGACACAGGATTTGATGCCTCGCGTCACCAAAGTATTCTGATCCAAAGAATCATTCGCATAAACCATTGGAACAGCACCGGCCACATTTATATCGGCCAGCCTCGCATAACGTTGCCCGGTCTTGATCGTTTTATCCATCAACTCAAATATGAATATCCCAAGCAGGGAGAATAAAAAGGTGAATAATGAGATGATAATCACCAATAGTTTACGTTTAGTTGGCTCCGGGTCAATGGGTAAATGAGGGTGGTCCAACAGTTTCATATTGGCCATCATCTCTTCATTTTGCTGTTTCAGCCTTGCCAGACCCAAATGGTGAAGAATCTCCAGGTACGCTTTTTCTTTTACATCAATTTCCCGTTCAATACGTTTAAGCGTAGCACCAAGCGGCGCATATTGATTGTACAAGGCTTTAAACTCTTTGCTTTTGGCTTGCATGGCCACTAAACGAGCTTTGGCACTTTCATAGTCTACAACATTTTCCAACCAGTCATTGAGTAATTTCTCAATGGCAATTCCTTCACTGTGACGTTTATAGATGTACAATGAATCTAATTTATTTTGCAGATGAATTTCCAATTCTATTTTCCGGTCAGTTAAGGAGGCATTTTGAACCGGACTTTGCGGGTTAACTAATTCAACAAGTTCCGATTCGGCCAATTGGCGGTTGGTCACAATGAGCTTCTGGCGCAAATCCATAATCTCCTTGTATTTAAGGTTGATGTTAAAACGCGCATGGGTTTCTGTTTCCAGCTTTGTCAAGATGGCCTCCGAGGCTTTGTACTCCAGCAAGACCTCTTGCAGTCTGATTTCAATTTTTTCCTGCTGTGACGAAATGTGTTTGGTCTGTTCGTAATAGTTAACAATGCTATTCGTGGCATTGAATTTTAATAAGCGATCTTCAGCTTCGTTTAATTCCCGGCTAGATGCATTGAGTTGCCTTTCAAAATACCCGATGACCTCATTGGTTCTGTTTTTTTTCAGCTTACTGTACCGGTTCAGAAATACGTCGATCAATAGTTTTAACGTTTGATAGGCCACCGCAGCATCATCCGATTGGTACCGGAATTCAATAATATCACTGCCACCCACTTGACTGGTTTTTACTTTTGAGATGGCTTTGTAACTGTAATGGGGATGATCGAAATTGATTAAGCCATAGAGGTAATTATTTTTGTCCTGATGCATATAAGCGGCCAGATTTTGATAGGTCTGCTCAATATCAGCAGGATCAGCCAATAGTTTGATCGTATCCGGAATTTGATCTTGTAAGGCTTCAAATGCCGCTTTGGATAAAATGGTAGCTTCGGGCTCTTTTCTATTCAAATGAAGGGCCAGAAGGCGCAGGGCCGTTTCTTCGATAACATTTCTGGAGTTAACAATAGATATTAAATTGTTATAAGCCGTTTTGGTGGCAAAAAAATCAACGCGGCTATTGCCCAAATCATTCAATGATGAACCTGAAGCAATGGCGGTAAATATGGTGGCATGAGTGGAATACTCCTGTGTTTGATTCATTGTTAACACGTACATCATAATACCTGCAATAAGGGGTAATGCAATCAGCCACTTTAGTTGTTTAATGAGAACTTGTATAAATCGATAGGTATCCATAATCCAGATTTATTCAGGTTAAAACTCAATGCCGGTGAGGTCTTTTAATTTATGATAATGCGAATAGAAATTATGTTTTGCTTTCTGATAGTCGTCTTTGGCTTTCCCTACTGTTGAAGCCAGTAAGGCAAATTCATTTAAATCTGTTCGGCCATTGAGCAAGTCTTTCTCGGCTTTTAAATAGCCTATTTTCAGTGTTTGGTATATTTGGTAAAAGGTGCGCATACTTTCATCCAGGTACTGTAAATGATAATAAGCATCAATGATCATGTGTTTGAGTTGCAATTGAACCTCTTTCATTTCCAGTTCGGACCGTTCTCGAATCAAGCTTCTTTTCTGTAATTCACGATTACGATTTGTGAGCGATGAAAAGGGGAGTTTGATACCAACACCTCCATAATACCGGGATTGTTCCCCTCTATTTAGCGAACCTGTATTGTACGAACTATTTTCCGATGAGTGATCTTGCAATAAAACCTGGTCATATACACCGTAGTTGGCCGTTCCTTCGACAAACAGGTAATCCATCCATTGGCGCTTGCGTATAGTGACCTCTTGCTGATCAATATCTACCTGCTTTTGTTTGGCTTGCAGCAAGGGTGAATGGGCCATAGCAGCTTCAATCAGGATATTGACCGGCGGTAGTTGCACGAGCATTGAATCCGGTTCGACTGGTGAGGCCATAAGTGGCGCTACCATTAATTTCAATGCAGTGATATAGAATCGAAAATTAGTCATGGCTGTCTATTTTTAGATGAGATATGCTTCTCAGTTCTGATATGGGTTAGCCGTCACACATTTTCGTTTTGAATCATGGCCGGAATGGTTTTAAAAAGGATGCGTAAGTCACTGATAAAAGTGTTCTCTTCGGCATATTGAATATCCAGTTGTTTCCGTTCATCGGCCGACATATCGTTGCTTTTAGCTCGTTTTGTAACTTGCCACAATCCGGTCAGTCCGGCTGGTGCCAGAAAGCGACGCGCCCATTTGTCCGTGGTTAGCTTTTCAGCTTCATAAAGGGGTAATGGCCGGTTCCCCACAATGGACATATCACCCTTTAGAACGTTGATTAATTGAGGCAATTCGTCAATGCTGGTATTACGGATAAACTTTCCCACTTTTGTAATGCGCGGATCATTGGCCCACTTAAAAAAGGCCTTTTGCTGTCGCTGTTTCTTTTGGATGTGGTGCACATTTTCATCTACCGGCCCGTCATCATTATAGAGTTGTGTTGAACCGGAAACAGTAATGTGAGAATTTGCCGTCGGGTTTAAGTTAGCAACCGTTGAATCATATTGGTTATTGGCCATTAGTTCCGTCAGACGTTGATCGGCATCGGTATACATAGATCTGAATTTATAAAAGTCAAACACTTGGTAGCCGGCCCCAACCCGTTTGGAAGAATAGAATACCCGGCCTTTCGATTCCAGGCGTATGAGCAGACTGACCAGGCCAAATAAAGGTGCTAACAGAATTAATAGCAATCCGGCAATTGTGACATCAAAAGCCCGCTTCACCTTGTTGGGATGAAAACTCTTAGTGAGTTCTGATTTTGGAGCCGCTTTTGTTAATTTAATACTTCCCAGATAAGCGGCTCGCGTTATGATTCGATTTATCGGCGTACTTTCACAGAAAGCTTCATCAGCTCCATGTTTTAAATAGTCTCTCAAATAGCGCATGTTGCCAATGACTATTAAGTTTGATTTGGAATGCAACAAGCAAAGTTTCATGCGTTGCAATTGATAAATCTGATGAGCCAGATTCCCGTTTACATGGAGCATAATCAAATCTGCTTTTGTATGAAATTCCTTTGCGTTTTTGGGATAGTCCCTCCAATTGACACTTAAGACCGAACTTTCATCTAATTGTTGAAATTTCCTACTGTCACTTCCGTAATAAATTGTATTTATTTTCATAACGTTTTCTTTATGGGTTTACACTTCAAATTCATTAATTACAATCGGTATTTTTATGCCCGGTTGGCAATAAGACGTTCAATTCTAATTTCAAGTTCCGCCGGGTTAAATGGCTTTTCAAGGTAGTCGGCTGCACCGGAACGGAGGAGCTCGACTTTACTACTACTGGTATCAATACAGGATAAAATAATCACGGGTATGTGCTGAAAGATATCACTGGCCTTCAGTTGAGATAATAAGGTTGTACCATCAATCTTTGGCATGGATAAATCACTGACTATGATATCCGGAAAACATCCACTCTGCAATAAAGCAAGGGCTTCCAAGCCATTTCCTGCTGTGACAATTTCAAATTTTGATTGAAGGATAATGCTCAGCAATTGTCTGAAATCGCTTTTATCATCTACTAATAATAGTTTCTTTTTCATGATATTATGATTTAATATTATATAAAACGTAATGATCCCTTACTGCATGTAACTTATAAAGAACCGTTTCAAGCAATGGTGTTCTGTCGTCTTAGTTGCTTATTTTGAATAAATCTTACTGTTGTTGCGATAGCCTGTTTTATCATGGTACCAATCCATGTAGTTGTAGCCCCGTGCCACGGTCCAAGGTGAAAACATCAAATGGCTTTGGGTGATGGCTTCTTTTTCAGCCGGGTAATCAAAGCTGATCGGTACATTGATGGCCCAGGGCAGATAAACATCCGAGACAAAATAGTTGCCGACGGAAGGATCTGAATCATCGTGCCCGGTTCCTAATAGTGCACTATTCATCAGGTCGGTGGGAGCCATGTTAGGTAAGTGTACTTCCACATCCCGGTTGCCATCAATGATTATAAAGGGGTTATAGGGTGGGGTGCCCAATTGTGAAAAAGAGAGAGGGGTGTTAAATGTAATGGTGACCTGCTGTGTGTCGGGCTGCACATAGGGAGCATCCGATGAAGTATTCACCCCGATGCCTGTACCCGGATAGGGTAAATTATTATAAGCATCATCAAAATAGATGATGGTGGCTTTGCTTTGGTTATTCTCTGTGCCATTGGAGGCAATATCTAAAAAGTTTTGAGTGAAACGTTGCCCTGATACATTACTAATATTTTCGGAGGGGGTGTTTAAACTTAAACCAAAGGCATTGTGATACGAGGCACCGATTGCTTTAACGACCATTTTAGATTGGATACCGGTGATTAAATTCTGTGCATCGGTAATCTGGTTGAAATTATAATCCACCACCAAATCATTAAAATCATAATCACCTTTGTAGGGCCACAAATCTTCAAATACCAATGTGCCAAATAGACCTTCCCCCGGATAGTGGTTTCGAAAGGCTTTAGAAGCATCATCCGGATATTCATCAAATACATCGGTGACACCATCTCCATCACTATCCGTTGGTGTGTCAAGGGGCTGATAAAAGGATGTATTCACTGCCGTAAAAGGAGTCACCGTAGTATAGAAAACAGCATCATTAAAATCTTCATCACTGTTCTGATCGCGGCGAATATCTTCAAAACCCATGAGCAATAATTCTCTTGCTTCATCATACAGTAACACATTGTGTTTCTTTAGTTCCGGATTAGCTTCTACGTTAAATTGAATATCTGAGAAATGGGTATACACACCATTTGTTATGGTTTGATTTTGCCAGCCCTGCGCTGTAACAAACCATCCTATAGATGTGTTAGCAGGAAAAATTGCAGTGTATTCATTTGTTTCCGGATCCAGGTATTGTAATTGAACTTTATTCCCCGCTCGTAAACCACCTCCTGAATTTAAATACGAGACGTTTGGGAATATAACGGTTAAATCACGTATGTCGGCCTTAGTGCTTGGAGGAGAACCAACAGGATAGGTATAATAGCCCAACATATTGCGCCAACCGGCTCCTTCATGTACAAACGTCACCCATACTTCGCAATCCTCTTTCACTAGTAAATTAGCGTCTGCATTATTAGCCAGGTATTGCGGATGTGAATCGGGTAATCGACTATATTCTGGCAGAGAGGCATTCACTTCATTCAAAAAGGCATTGGAAATATTATCATCTTGTGCGATCAGATAGTCTGGGACTCCTGAGCTATTCCATGTTCCAAGTGTGTAATACCCATTGACTTTAACAACGGTAGTTGCCTGTGCATTTTTTAAATTCGCTGCGGACTTTGTATTTACGGCCTCCTGATTACCAATTGTGAGAAACGAAGAACTCTCTGAAAGCTTGATGTTATAGGCCTGGGGAATACCGACGTAATTAGTAATAATGAATAGGCTATCCAATTGCGTTGTGGTGTTAAATTGGCAGTTCAGGATACCTTCAGCATTGGTCATAGCCCGCATAATTTTATGCGCCTGACTGTCCTGCCGTAATTGCCCGTTGGGTTGCAGCGGGTTCTGTGAATAAATATCCAACACAGCTCCTTGCACCGGTTGATTAACACTATTTACAACAGTAATGGTTAGCTCCTGGTCACGTACTGTTTTAAAATCGAAACCGGAAAAGCTGTTTTGAGTTTGAGTGGAATCATTTTGGGTAACCATCTCATTGAAATCATTTTTCAGGCAGCCTGAGAGTGCCAAACCTAAAATGATCGTTGTTAATGTGACTAACTGGTAAACTTTCTTTTTCATAACGCCTGTTTTCCAGTTTAAATCAAAGGCGATACCAAATAGTGTTAAGGTTTGATAATAAATGAATTAGTGGATATTGATTTGAGCATGATGAGCGTAAGACCTTCGAAAACGAATAATGAGTTCTTCCATTACAAAGGCTTCAGATATAAACGATTTATTCGACTTCGCCAGGGAGTAGGATATTGTATTTTTGCATGCGCCGATACAAGGCGTTCCATTCAATATTCAGCAAACGGGCAGCCTCTGCTTTGTTATACTTTACTTTTACCAGCGCCTGTTCAATGGTTCTTTTTTCTAACTCTTTTAAGTCATAAATGGCTGCTGCAGGTTCATTTTCCTGTTGATTTGTACCGGTTGGTGCCAACAACGAAAAATGGGCGGGTAACAATTCGCTGTCGGGACACATAATAATGGCACGTTCCACCATATTTTTTAATTCACGGATGTTACCGGGAAACGAATAATTCATTAACAGCTGAGTGGCTTCAGCATTTACTCTGCTGATTTTCTTTCCCATTTTTTCGCAAAGTGCTTTCAGAAAATAATCAACTAACAATGGGATGTCCTCTTTTCGTTCCCGCAAGGGAGGGATTTGTATGATAAAGGTTCCGATCCGGTGGAACAAATCCAGGCGAAACGATTGCCCATCGGTCAATACCTCAACGGGTTTGTTGGTTGCGGCCACAATCCGGATGTCGAACTGTTGGTGTTGTTGGGTACCAAGGCGTGTGTATTTCCGGTCTTCCAGCACGCGCAGTAATTTCACCTGCAGAGCCATGCCCATTTCACCGATTTCATCGAAAAACAGGGTTCCTTTATTGGCCGATTCAAACCAACCCGCCTTATCGGTAATCGCCCCGGTGAAACTGCCTTTCTTATGGCCAAAAAACTCACTTTCAAACAGGGTTTCAGGAACCGCCGACATATTTACGGCTCCGAACAACTCCTCTTTACGAGAGCTCAATTGATGAATGCCACGGGCAATGAGTTCTTTTCCGGTACCGCTTTCACCAATCAGCAATACCGATGTATCAGGGGTTTGTGCCACCAGCTGCATTTGTTTTTGAATGTTTTCGATGGCTGCACTGCTTCCTATAATTTCATACCCCACCTGTCGGTCGACTTCGGCTTTTAACAATTTATTTTTCTTTACCTCGCGCTTGTAGCCGGCCTGAAGCACTGAGTATTTGCGGGTTCGTTCAATGGCCAGCCACAATTGGGAAGAGGAGAAGGGCTTGCGGCAATAGTCGGCCGCTCCTTTGCGCAATGCGCCAATTACCGTGTCCATATCATCCGATGAGCTGATCATGATTACTTCGATATCGGTATATTCAGATTTTACTTTCTCCAGCATCTGCAGTCCATTCATCTCCGGCATTTTGAAGTCCATAAGCACCAGGTCGATCTGTTTTTGGCTCAGCAATTGGAAACCGATGGAGGGCTTTGCAGCCACAAAGACGTTTAATTTATCCTTTAGATTGGATTGAACCATATTTCGAACGATGGGATCGTCATCAATAATCAAAACGTTTAGCGTATGTATGGCCTGTTTCATCATTGCTCTTGTGGTTTGACGGGGATTAAAATACTTATCTCTGTGCCCTGGTCTATTTGGCTTTCAATTTGAATCTGCCCGTGATTCCGTGCCACGAAATCTTTGATCATCATCAAGCCTAAACCGGTACCCGGTTCATTTTCCGTCCCCGGCGTAGAGAGGGGTTTATGGTGATCGAAAATATCCCGGAGGGTATCGGCACTCATACCCACGCCGGAATCTTTGATGGTCAGTTGTTGATAATCCGACTGTTTGGTGATGCTAATCTGTATATGACCACCTTTGGGCGTAAACTTCAATGCATTGGAAAGCAAATTACGCAAAACCGTATGCATGGTAGTTTCATCGTACCAGGCCAATGTGGTATCCGGTAACTCACTTTCAATGGCAATCTTTTTATTCACCGCCGAGGGGTGAAGCAGATAAACCGTTTCATACACCAGGGCCGAAAGGTTATTTTCCGCCGGCTGTAAATCATTCATCCGGGTTTGAAAGCGGGTCCAGGTCAATAGGTTTTTCAGTAGCGAGAGTGTGTTGTGTGTATTATCTGACAGTTGCGTAATCACCTCCTGAAAGTCTTGCGATGCCGGGTCGATGTGATTGTTTTGCAAGGCATCGATCATGAGGATGATATTGGAAAAGGGGGTTTTAATATCATGGGCGATGATGGAATAGAGCTTGTCGCGTGTTTTATTCATCTCTTCAATTCGTTGACGCGCCATGGATAAGTCAATGTGCGTTTTAACACGCGCCAACAATTCATCCTTTTGAAAAGGCTTAGTAATATAATCCACGCCACCTGCCTGAAAAGCTGCCACCAGGTCCTCCGTTTGGGTTTTAGCCGTTAGGAAAATAATGGGAATAGCCACCAGGTGCATCTGCTTTTTAATTCTTCGGCACACTTCCAAACCGTCCATTTCAGGCATCATGATGTCTAATAAAATCAGGTCCGGGATATTGGAATCTAACTGGTTAAGGGCCATTGCGCCACTTTGGGCCAATCCAATGCGATAACCTTGGTCTTTCAGGAAACCAGTGGTGACTTTCAGGTTGGTAAGGTTGTCATCGACAATTAATATGTAGGGTGCTTCCTGATTCATAACTTAAGTCAGTTGCTGTTTTTCCAGGTGGGCAATCATCTCTGAAAAATGGTGGAGGTGTGTTTTTAAACTTTCTAATTGAATGTCATCCAGATCATCCAGGATTGTTTGCGCATAGTTAATAAGGTATTGAAACCGGATGGTGGTGGCATATTCTAATAACTCAGTGGCAAAGGCTTCTATTTTGAAGAGTATAAACTGGTCCTTCAGGGGTATCCATTGCGGCAGAAAATGCTTCTTTAAATGCTGACAGATACCGGGTAAAGCTTGCTTCAGGCTGTCGGATAATTCAAGGTCATCTGGCATGGGAGAACCGGCCGCCGATGCCGGGATGGTTTCCGTCTGGTAAGGCAGGTGCTGTTTCAGGACGGTCATTAGTTCGCCATAACTCACAGGTTTGCACAATACACCGTCAAAATGGGGCGAGGCTTTTACTTCGTCCATGTAGAAGGCCGAAGCGGTGTAAGCAATGATGGGTACCCGGGGATATTGGGATGGGTTCGTTTTAATTTGTTTGGCGACTTCAAATCCATCGCTGCCCGGAAGCCGTAAATCCAGCAACAGCAGTTGATAATCAGAGTGGGTGAGTTGTTCCAGTGCTTTCTCGCCGTCAGTGGCTGCCCTCAGGTTCAGTTTATGGGGGGCCAGCAGCGATTGAAGAATTTGGATATTGGACGGCACATCGTCCACCACCAATATGCCGGCTTGATTAAATGAGATATGTTCAGTGGATGAATGGCGATCAAGCGCAGTGCCCGCCTCCTTTATCTTTTGTACCTCCGGTATGGTGACGCTAAAGGTGGAGCCTTCTCCTTGCTTACTTTTCACCTCAATGGTGCCTTTCATCTTTTCTACCAGGCGGCGTGAAATGGCCAGGCCCAGGCTCGCCCCCCCATACTTACGATTGGCTTGGCCCGATTGCTGTTGGAAGGCTTCAAAGATACTATCGGCTTGTGTGGTGTCTAATCCAATGCCGGTATCCGTGACCTGAATTTTCAGTGTGCCCCATAGATCCGTATCCGCTTGGAAACTGACCTCAATCAAAACACGGCCTTTTGTCGTGAATTTAATGGCATTTCCAACAATATTAAAGCAGACCTGCTTCATTCTGTTTTCGTCCAGCAGAAGGGCTTTCGGAAAATTCTCATTCAAAAAATACTCTAGTTCCAGTCCTTTTTGCCGGGCTTCGTGAATAAATAGTTGATAAAGCTCAGTGAGTAGTATCTTGATGTTTACCGGCTCGGGCTGAAGCTCCATCTTGCCGGCCTCAATTTTCGAAAGGTCAAGAATGTCATTAAGCAGGCTCAGCAACAATTTACCGCTGCTCAAAATAGATTTCACCATTGATTTATTCTGGCCCGATTGCAAGCGGTGAAAAAGCGACTCACTGAAACCCAATATGGCATTCATGGGGGTGCGGATTTCATGACTCATGTTAGCCAGGAATTCACTTTTAGCCCGGTTGGCCTGGTTGGCACTATCCCGCTCACTGATAATAAAATGCTCCATCTGCATCCGTTCATAAGCACTTGCCACGATGCCCGACACGGCCCTTAAGAGTTCCATCTCTGATTGAGACCATTTGTTTGACCGGTGAGGCTTATTAAAACCTATAAAACCAATGGGTTCACTTTTTACCAAGAGGGGATAAACAATCAGCGACTTAATGTGGAGCGGACTCATTATCGTATTTGTATCATTCAATGGCGTCAGGCCATCTCCGGTATAAATACGCCCCTGTTCCTGAAGCATCTTCTTCCAGGAAGTGATATCTGCATAGGCTACCTGCTGCATGCTGGCCTTAAGGGGGCGGATACCTGTGTTGCACCATTCAAACCGGTTGCGGGTATGCGTGCCGTTATTGTAGTCTTCAAAAATGAAGATGCGGCCCGCTTTCAGATGCGTGCCTATTTTATGCAGAATGGTTTCAATCCGGGTATCAAAGGGTGCCAGCGAGTTTAATTCTAAGGCTACCTCCGATAGCGACTCTTGCTGTTTCAACCCTTTCTCCAGATTCTGGCGCTGTTGTAGCAGCAGGTCCTGGGTCCGTTTATTCTCGGTGATATCACGGGCCACGATGACGACTTCTTTAAATTTGCAGTCGTTTTGGGCTTTCAGAGGACGCTTTTCATTCAGGGCGCAAATACGTTCGGAACAGGTGACGCAACGATCTGTAAAAAACTGTACATTCACCCCCAGCCAAATTTCTGTTTGTTGCTTTGTTTGAAGTGGAAGTTCATTGTAAATGGCGCAATTGCCCAGTTTAACCTGTCGGGTGTAAAAACGGACCGCTTTTTTTCTGATGGGTTCAGGCAGAAAAGCAAAAATCGTTTGCCCCATAATTGCTTCCTGTGAATAGCCAATCGTGGTGATGGCAACCGGGTTAACGTAGGTGATCCGCCCCTGTAGATCCGTTTTGCAGATGATGTCGTTGATGCTTTCAACCAAGGCTTTGTATTCCTGTTCCCGCATTTTAAGTTTATCGGTTCGCTCATCTACCAGCAAACTCAGGGTTTGATTGAGCGCTTGCAGTTTTTGATTGCTCTCATACAAAGCCAGTGATTTGGCTTCCAATAGGTTTTCAGCTTCTTCACGGGCTGTTTGTTCACGCTCTAACTTTCGCTTCAATATGTCTGCATCCCCCTTCATTCACTTTTTGCTTAAGCTAAATAACACCTTGCTGCCATCTTCTTCAATGAATTGTTTATCAATGTGCACCGCTTCGCCAAAGTGGTGCATACACCCAATGATTAACCCTTCGGCAAAGTCAGACAGTTTGCGGTTCGAGTGGTACATGAGTTTTAAGTCATGCTTCTCCCGGACCACATCAATGGACGGCAGTTCTGCTTCCGGATAGAGTTTGAGCACCTGGGTATGGATGGTGTTTTCAATTAATGAGAGAAACGTAAACCCGTCTTTTACCCCCTTAAACATATGTGGGTAGCGTGTTAAGAAAACTTGAAAGACGTATTTGCCAAATTCTTGCAGCAGATGCGCCGGAGCGATATTGGTGACCTTACTGAGTTGCGTTAAGAGTTGCACCAGATCGCTGTGGGGATAAGTGCCCACAGAAGTGTAGGCCCCGTTATTGGGAAGGTGCGCTTGAGTGATGATGGTATCTGCCACTTGATCTCCAAACCGGACTTCTACCATGTTGATAAACTCTCTGAAGATAATCCCTTTCATGAGCTGTGGATTGGTTTAAATGTGATTTAAGTTACAATTTTTTTTGTGACAATTTCAAGTGTCATGAAACAATATAAGTATTCATGGAGGGGTGATTTAGCAGACTGAAGGTCTGAAACATCAAAACTTGGGGCATCGCCCCAAGAAAGAGGAGAATCGGAAATGTCAGGCTGAAGGTCTGATACAAACTAACTAAAACGAATTGTTTCACCCATTCAGGGTGATGATTATCATTGGCATAATATACTTGGGGCGATGCCCCAAGCTGTGTTGTTAAAGGCTTTCAGCCTTCAAAGACGGCCATGAGGTATACCCACCCCACACTAATGGGGTGACCCTGCCCCACGAGCATGGTGCTATGGAACCCCACGGACGTATTGCCGGCACCCATACAGCCGTGGGGTAGCCTTGATTCACGCCTGAGGGGTAGCCCTTGTGTTGTCATATCATCGGGGCCTTACCCCGAAAGCGATCAGTGTTATCGCCAGCCCTGACTTTTTTGTTTGTATAACCGGTGTTTGCCAATGGCCTATTCCACCAGTAACAGATGATCGAACAAAGTGGTGCGTGCTGTTTTTAGTTGGGGGCGGCTGGATGAATATTGGGTAACCACCTCAAGGGCATATTCACCGGCCGGAATGTCGGGTATCATCACCAATAGCTCTTTGGGTTCGTTTTTTATCACTTGCGGGCAGGTAATGCGGCGTTTGTCGGACTGCTGAATCAGATAAACGCCATTGCCGGTGGCCGTACCGGCAATTTTAATTTTATCCCCTGCGATGATCATTACATTATTGGGCGTGATGGTACTGTTTTCCTGCCCCGTGAGGCTGTCTTTCACCTTGCCGATGACCGGATTCACGGTTGCCACACCCAGTACATCGACTTCTACCTTTTGCAGGGCGGCACGCAGTTCGGCGCCTGCCGTGAAGTTGGCAATCACCTTGTGCGCCGTTTTGTCAAAACTTGCCAAAGCCCCCTGGAAGCAGCCGTTCACACCCACCCGCGCATAGCAAACACCACTATTCACGGCATAGCCCTGGGCCAGTTTCGTCACTTTGATGCGATCCAGGCGGTTCACAATGGCCAGTAGTGTTTCGCGCTTCAGCTCCGTGCCCTCTTCTATAATCAGGTTTACCAGGTCCTGGTTGCTTAAGATGCCGTTGCTCTTCACTTTCCCAAAGAAATCATTGGGCTTGCCGGTTAAGAGGTTGTCATACAGCCACACGTTTAGTTTGTTCATTTTCTTAGTCTTTCGTTAAGCCCTTAAAAAGGGGATATCCTAAAAAGTTAAGAAGTATTACCTGAAAAAGCAAAGGGCTCTTGGCTTATCGAATCCCTAAGTTTTTATTCACCTCTTCCTGTTTAAAATCCGCTTTCAGTAAGGGGTGTGCTTCGGTGTTAAAAATGTAATCATTTCACCTTTCCAAACACCTGAATTCTATTATCAACGCATTTGAGGGTTGGGGTTCGCTCCTTCTATTTCCGTTTCGCGGGGAATAATTCCTGTTTCGCAATGATTTGTTTTCCCCGGATCATGTGCAATATTCAATTTTGCGGCTTCAAATGATACGATGGATAACAGAACAAAAACAATAAACATAAACTAAAGCATGAAACAGCGGATTCTTTATATTCTACCGTTAATGGTGTTGTTTAGCTGCTCAAAAGGCAGTGTGAAAAATAAAATTACCCAACAGCCGGTGAAGGTATACCAGGTTGAAGCCACAGCCGCTTACCGTGAAAAATCCTTTCCTGCCATTTCCAAACCCAAGCAGGTCACTACGCTGTCGTTTCGGGTGGGAGGGCCACTGAGCTTATTCAGCGCTAAGCCAGGTCAGTATTACCGGAAAGGAGAGGTGATGGCCAGGATTGATAACCGTGATTTTCTTATGGAGCAGGAAAAAGCGGAGGCCGTGTTGGCCCAGTCAGAAGCTGAATACAAGCGGTATAATGAATTGATCCGCACCGATAATGTGTCGCAAAGCGCCTATGATGCTGTTGAATCAAAATACCGGGCCGACCGGGTGAACCTGACTGCAGCTCAAAATAGTGTTAGTGACACAAAGCTGGAGGCCCCATTTGACGGTTACATACAGGATGTTTTTGTGGAAGCGCATCAGGATGTAAAAGCCACCCAGGGAGTGGTCACTTTCATCGATCTGGCGACCCTGGAAATACATGCATCGGTTTCGTCGGATATCGCCCTTCAGCCTGAATCCATCGCTGCCATGGAGATGTCTTTTGATGAGCTGCCCGGTCAGCGCCTGCCGGTACAGTTGATCGATATTGCTAAAAACTCCGGTAATACCAACTTGTCCTATCAATTAACGGGCCGGATAGAAAATATGAAAGATAAACAACAGCTCATTGGCGGATTAACCGGGACGCTGTTCATCAAACAGAATGGAGAAAAAGTATTACCCCGGGTACCTATCACATCGGTGTACAATGAGCATGCACGAGGCTCCTATGTATGGGTTGTCAAAGACAATCGGGTGAAGCGCCTGTCTGTGAAAACAGGTAAGCTGGTAAATCATAATCACATCGTGATTGAAGAGGGGCTGACTGGTGACGAGCTGGTAGTAGCTGCCGGAGGTCATAAACTATTCGAGGAACAAATAATAAAAGCACTTCTTTAATAAGCCATATGAGAATTACTGAGATTACACTCAAGAACAAGGCCTTGTCTCATTTTATATTGTTAATGGTTCTGATGGGGGGCCTCTATTCTTATTTCAAAATGGGCAAACTGGAGGATGCACCCTTTACCATTAAACAGGCCCTTGTGATTACTCAATATCCCGGTGCATCACCCGAGGAGGTGGAGGAGCAGGTCAGCGACATATTGGAAGAGGCTATTCAGTCACTGGATGAGCTGGATTTTATCCTTTCAGATAACCGGGCCGGACTGTCAAAAATAACTGTTAATATAAGGAAAGAGACGGGGCCGGATGACATGCAGCAGCTGTGGGACAAGCTCCGGCGCAAGGTAAATGATGTGCAGGACAAGTTACCTGATGGGGCTCAATCATCCATCGTACGCGATGACTTTGGCGATGTGCTGGGTGTATTTTATGGCCTGTCAGGCGATGGCTTCACTTCACGCGAATTGGATGACTATTCCCGTAAGATCAAAAACCGCTTGTTGCAGGTGCCGGATGTGGCCAAGGTGGAGCGTTTTGGCTTAGGTGTACCGACCATTGAAGTGGAATTGTCGCCGGGTAAAATGGGTGAAGCCGGCATCAATATCAGTCAATTGGTAGCTGTGTTTAATGCCCAGAATAAGGTGGTGAATGCCGGTAATATCATCACCGAAACCAATCGCATTCGAATTGAACCCTCCGGCTGGTTTTCGTCGGTGGCAGCCATTGAAAACTTTTTGATTCCGGCACCCAACGGGGAACATGTGCCTTTGAAAGAGATGGCCACTGTACGAGAGAGTTATCTTACTCCTTATGCTACTAAATTTAAAGTGAATGGCCATCCCGGTGTCGGTATTGCTGTTTCTACGGTGCAAGGTGGCAATGTGGTGGACATGGCTGAAGAAGTGAAGCGTGTATTGGGCCAGGTACAGGAAACCCTTCCATTGGGGCTGGAATTGCATAATGTATATGACCAGGGGGCCGAATCGAGCAAGGCGAATCAAGGCTTCATTAATAACCTGATTTTGTCAATAGCTACTGTGGTGGGTATCCTGTTGCTCTTTATCGGTTTCCGTACGGGAATGTTGATTGGGAGCGGGTTGGTGTTTGCTATTTTGGGGACTTTACTGGTTATGTTTTCACAAGGCATCGCTTTACAACGCTCTTCACTGGCTGCGATTATTATTGCCATGGGGATGTTGGTGGACAATGCCATTGTGGTGGCCGATGCCATCATTGTGAATATGCAGGTGGGAATGACCCGGCGTGAGGCCATTAACAAAGCGGTGAAGGTGTCGGCCATGCCATTGTTGGGGGCCACATTTATCGCCGTGCTTACCTTTATGCCTATTTACCTGTCGCCGCACTCCACCGGTGAATATTTCGCCTCTCTCTTCGCGGTGATTGCCGTGTCACTCTTTTTAAGCTGGATCTTCGCCATCACGCAAACACCGCTTTATTGTGATCAGTTCCTCAAACAATCTAAGGGTGCCGGGCAGGCAGATCCTTTTCAGGGTAAAATGTACGACCGCTTTCGCAGGATATTGTCATTGATTATTCGCTATAAATGGGCCATGGCCGCTACATTGGTTATTTTGTTGATGGGTGCGGTATGGGGCTTTAAATACATTCCCCGTGTGTTCATGCCTGATTTGGAGAAACCCTTGTTTGTGGTAGATATGTGGATGCCGGAAGGTACTAAGATTGAGCAAACCGAAGCGGTCATGGAAGAAGTGCATGATTATCTGCAGGAATATGATGAAGTCGTGCAGCTCACTACCAGTATCGGACAATCACCACCACGGTATTATTTGGCCAACAGCTCTTTCGGACCGCAGCCCAATTATGGGCAAACCATCGTACAAACTCACAGTTTTGAAGAGGTATTGGCCATGAAAGATGCGGTGAACACAGCGCTTCAATCCCGTTTTCCTTCGGCCAGTGTAAAGATCAACCTGTTTGCTACCATGCCGGCTTATGAAGCGGATATTGAAGCACGCTTTTGCGGCCCCGATGCCAATGTACTGGATTCATTAGTATCCGTGGCTAAGGGCATAATGAATAAGAATCCCAAGGTGATGATGCCCCGTAATGAATGGCGGAACCGCGTAATGGTTTGGGTACCTGAGTTTGATCAGAACAAAGCACGGCGGGTCAACACTAACCGGGGGCAAATTGCTCAGACCTTGGCGGCCTACAGTGATGGAGCGGCCATTGGGGTTTACCGCGAGCGTGACAAACAGATACCCGTCATGCTTAAGATTGATACCGATGAGGTGAGTAATATGGATGAGTTGGAAAACGTGCCGGTACTTGGCGCCAATGCCCAAAGCATACCGCTCAGTCGGTTAACAAGGAATCAGGGTATTAAATGGGAATATCCCATGATTAAGCGCTACAACCGGGAAAGAAGTATGGCTGCCCAGTGTGATGCCGCGCCGGGTTATACCAATAGTGAAGTATTGAAAGAGTTGCGCAGCGAAATTGAACAGATGGAGCTGCCGGAAGGATACACCATGTTTTGGGATGCTGAGTTTAAAACCCAGAAGGAAGCCATGGAGGCGCTTACCCGGTTTATGCCCCTGGCCATCATTCTTTTGGTTATTGTATTGATTGCTTTGTTTGGCAATTACTGGCAACCAACCATTGTCATGCTGATTCTGCCCTTGTCGCTTATCGGGGTGTCATTTGGCCTTCTCATCACAGGCAAGGAGTTTGGTTTTAACTCCATCATCGGATGGCTGGGACTGCTCGGTATGATCATCAAGAACATTATTGTATTGCTGGATGAAGTGAACATTCAATTGGGAAGTGGGCAAGGCCATTATCAGGCCATAGTTTCGGCTACCGTATCACGCAGCCGTCCTGTGGTGATGGCTGCTGCCACAACTATCTGCGGCATGTTGCCATTGCTGTTCGATAGTGTGTTTGGATCCATGGCGGCCACCATCATCTTCGGATTAACCTTTGCCACCGTGTTGACCTTGTTGGCGGTGCCTGCCCTCTATTCGATATTTTATGGTATTATACCAAATGAAAACAATTAAATGAGACAATCAATAAAATCACTAAGGGGCGGAATAGCAGCTTTCGTACTGCTATTCACTGCCCATACTGTATTGGGGCAGGAAAACCAACTGTTGAATCATTACCGCCGCATGGCATTGGATTACGATCAACAGGTGAAGGCAGCTGAGCTGAATAAACAGGCAGCCGCAGCCAATACCAAAGCCGTTGCTTCGGACTACAAGCCAAAGTTGTCAGTAGGAGCCAATTATACCTGGGTTCAAAATCCCATGGAGCTCACATTGCCCCTGGGAGATAAGCCAATGTCATTCACCGGGATGAATGAGAGTTACGGGCTTCAGGCTTCACTCTTGCAACCAGTCTATGCCGGTGGTGCTATCCGGCATAAGCACGCCATGCGGAAACAGGAAGAAATGGTGGCCTGGGGAGAATCGGATAGAGTGAAAAGTGACATTGTTTACAATCTTGATTTGCTTTACTGGCGAACAGTTGGTCAACAGGAAGTGGTGGATATTTTTGAGAGCTATCATCAATCCATCGAACGACTGGTTACTGTGGTGGGTGCCCGTGTGAAAACCGGAACTGTTAGCCGCAATGATCTCTTGATGGTGGAAGTTAAGCAAAATGAGGTGTTATACCTTTGGGAAGAAGCTAAAACTAATTTCCAGGTCTCACGCATGGCCATGAACCAGCAGGTGGGGCAGGCAGTTGATGCTGTGTCGCCTATTGATCCGGAGATTCCGGCCTTGGATGCCATGGAAGTGCCTGAGAATTGGCTGTCTGTTGTGTTAACTTCCCGTCCTGAGTTACGGATTGCCCGGGCCAATGTGGAGAAACAACAAACCATAGAGAAGCTGACCCTGTCGCCATATAATCCGCAAGTTTATGCAGGCCTTAATGGAACCTATGGTGCCCCCGGTTATAATTTTAATAACGATATGGTGGAGAATATGAATGTAGGGGTCTCTGTCAGCATGCCCATCTTTGAATGGAGCAAACGCAAACACGAAAAGACGGCTGCCCGCTTACACACCGGTATGCAGGAGCAAATGCTCTCCAGGGTGAGTGACAAGGTGACACTGGAGGCACAGGCCGGTTATTATTCCTTAAAGCAGGCCATACAGCAGGTTAATCTTTCACATAGTTCACTGGCCAAGGCCCAAGAGAATGCCCGCATGATGGAAAATCGCTACAAGGAAGGCATTGTGTCTGTTATTGAAGTATTGGATGCCCAGATATACCTGCAGAATGCACGGATCAATTATACCCAGGCCAGGATGAAAGCTTGTATCAGTGAATCGAGCTTTTACAAAGCGATAGGGATTTTGGTGGGTGAGGTGGAGATGAATTCTAAATAATAAATGTTTAAACCGTAACGTAGTGATATTATTGTTTGCTTGTTGTTCGAAATCTTGATACTTGTGTCTTGGCACTCGATACTTGCTTGTTGATATTTCTTTTTTGGCTCGTCCAGATTAGGAGAGGATACATATATATAAACCCCTGAGGCCGATCGGGCTTCACAGCTCAATTAGCTTCAGGGTTTTTTAGGGTAACTTCAAATTGTTAATACCTTTGCAACATCTCATAATTCTCTGGATTGATGAACTTATTAAAGATACTCTATAAAATAATGCCCTATGGGGTCGTCGGTATATTAGGCGTGGCCTCCATAGAATTCCTCTTCAGGTATTCGGCGATTGATACAGCAGATTCAGCCCTGCTTGAGACACCCATCAGTCAATTGATCTGGGCACTTAATTTTATGTTCTGTTACCGCTTGTTTTTGATGCTCGATCGTCGCTTGGAGGAGCATATTCCCTGGTTTATTTTTCCTAACCGAAGGATTGTATTACAGGGCGGGGTTACACTTGTCGCCGTAGCCGGTCTGTTGTATGTGCTTTTAACCATCAGTAAGCTGATTATCGGCGTCGAAGCACCATTTCGGATTAAGGACCAGGGAGTATTACCAATCCTGGTAATTTACTTGTTCATTTTGTTTGTACTCCTTTATATTATCTCCAAACACTCCTTGAACAGCCTGGGAAAGTATTACAAGGAAACAGAAAAACTCAAAGAGGAAAAGTCAAAGGCTGAATACAAAGCCTTACAGGATCAGATCAATCCTCACTTTTTGTTTAACAGCCTCAATGTCTTGGTTTCAGAGATTGAATATAACCCCTCCAATGCACAGACCTTTACACGTAAACTATCGAATGTTTACCGTTATGTGTTGCAAAGCCGGAACCATGAATTGGTTACCATTGAGAAAGAACTAAAGTTTAACGAATCTTATATCTACCTTCATCAGGTAAGGTTGGAAGGGAGTCTTCAATACCAGGTTAAGGTGGATGAGGAAAGCAGAAGGGCACAAATTCCCCCTCTGACCTTGCAGCTACTTTGTGAAAATGCCATTAAGCACAATATCGCCACAACTAAAAAACCATTGCTCATTAATATTTGGCTCTTTCTAAAAAAAGATGGGTAGATTCATTATTATTATCTTTGCCCCAAATTTATAAAGATAGCGTATGT
>JAEINY010000055.1 GCA_016342595.1 Marinilabiliaceae bacterium | reverse complement strand
AATATTATGCTGAAATTTGACAGAAACCTACTAGATAAATATAATATCGCCGGACCGCGTTACACCAGTTACCCACCTGCCACTTTTTTTCATGAGGAGTATGGCAATGAGGCCTACCAGAAAAGTGTGATCGTTTCCAATCAGGAGACACCTGAAAATGTTTCAGTATATGTGCACATTCCTTTTTGTCCGCAGCTATGTACCTTTTGCGGATGTACCACTTACACCGGGATGGGACAGAGTGTCATTGAACAGTATATTGACGTGCTGATTAAAGAGATTGAACTAGTCTCCAAGGATATCTCTAAAGATCGAAAGTTAACACAGGTTCACTGGGGTGGTGGGACACCTAATGCCATATCAGCCAGGCTGATTCGTAAGGTGACGGATGCCATCAAGGCCAACTTCAATTTTGCAGATAATTACGAGATGGCCATGGAATGTAGTCCTGCCTATCTGGGTTATGATCTGGTGGATGAATTACACGACATGGGATTCAACCGCCTTAGTCTTGGTATTCAGGATTTCAAAAAAGAAGTGCTCACAGCCATTAACCGACGACCGGCAAAAGTGCCGGTGAAGGAGATGATCGCCTATTTGAGAAAGATCGGTTTTTCTGGTATCAACCTGGATTTGGTGTATGGATTGCCCTTTCAGACCAAAGAAAGTTTTCGTGAGACAGTGGCTGAAGCACTGGATGCTAATCCCGATCGTTTGGTCACCTTCTCCTATGCACATATTCCGACAGTCATACCGCGCCAACGTCTGTTGGAACAATATGGGCTGCCCAGTGCCGATGAGAAGATAACCATGCTGGAAGATGCTTATAACATGGCGGTGGATGCCGGTTATGTAGCCATTGGTATGGACCACTTTGCCAAGCCGGACGATGAATTTGCCATCGCTTTACGTAATAAGAAATTACACCGTAACTTCCAGGGCTACTGTACCCGCGAAACCACCGGTCAGGTGTATGGGTTCGGGACGTCCTCTATCAGTCAGCTGTTCAATGCCTATAGTCAGAATGAGAAAACCATCAAAGCCTACATGGAGCGGGTGCAAAAAGATGGACGGGCGGTTGTACGTGGTTACCAGCTATCTCGCGATGAACAGATCGTACGCCAGGTCATCAATGAAGTGATGTGTAACTACTATGTGAATTTCAAGCAAGTAGCAGCTGATTTTAAGGGTACTGTGGAGGATGTGTACAGTGCCATTCAGCTGGATGAAGCGAAGCTGGCACCTTTCATGGCCGATGGTTTGTTAACCCTGGAAAATGATGAGGTGCATGTAAAAGGCCAAGGGCGCTTTGTGATTCGTAACATCGCCATGGCTTTTGATCCTGCCCTTAAGCAAGGGAAGGGGCAGTATTCGAAAACGGTTTAGAAAAGTTATTAACAGATATTAAGATAGCCCAATCAGTTTTGATTGGGCTTTTTAATTGAATGGATTAGTGGCTGATTCCTATATATTACCTTATTTGGTGGTAACGTTTAAAGGCAGAATCTGATAGATGGATCGTTCTCCTTTAGTAATGTTTTTCGCTAAAGACTCAAACAATTCTTTCTCTTCATCCTCCGGATTCCAATTTATACGGCCTAGATTAAAGTCTGTAAAATAGGCTTCCCAGGTCTTATATTTCTCCTTTGCTAATGGAAGTATTTCTTTAGCAATTTTAATGGCTTCATCCTTTGATAAATATTCAGCAGCATATCCCAAGCAAGCATTATTAACAATCCGTGCATAATCCCATGATTTGTATTGATAATCCCTTGTTTTCAAATCTTGAATCGTTTCGATTAGCGAGGCTTTATCTGTAATATCCCACATGTTTTCAAGCATATACTGAACATCTGATTTCTGAGATGGATCAAATGGAAACTCTAGTATCTGTTTATACCCACCTACAAATTCTTCATTACTGGTATAGCCTGCGGATTCCATCATGTTATTTACTTCATCAATACCTCCATAGCCGTTAATGAAATATATTCCGCCAAGCATAAAACTACTTAGTTGATCATCTTTTATTTGTTCAGGGCTTGAATTACACGACTGGAGAAAAGATAACATAACCAGTGTGATAAAAATTTGAACGGTCTTTCGTAATAAATTCATTGATCTTCGTTTGTTGTTAATTGATTATTCTAATGTGTTTTTTATGTTGCAAAGTTATGATAATTTATCTGAATGATTTTGTTTAGGTAGACAAGGAGAGATAAATGGTATTCTTGACTTTTAGTATGTGCCCGACTTATTTGATTTTTAGCATACTATTCGATTATGCATTCATCATTCCTTGATATTCCTCTACAAATTGTCCAACATGTAAACCATCCATTAGTGCGTGATGTACATGTTGAAAACTGTGCAATGGTTGATACGAACATGTAACTGTTATCCAAATCTATTTTATCATTATACCTTAGGTTATAAACTAACCTAAATACGATTGACTGCATAATCGAGAGGTTCATAGCCTGTCCCGCTTTGCTGGATATGGTTCTGTAAGAGGTTTTAGTAATATTATTATAGGCACAATGCAAAAAGAGCGCAACAACGGATCGGATCGGTTGCATGAAGAGTGTCACAGGGTGTGGAGTTTTCACTTTCTTGTTTTCAGTGAGGTTCGCGCGACAGGCAAAATTCTTCAAACCAGCCTCGGCAAGGCCTTCTTTATTGCAATTTTATCCAGTTTTTCTTAACATTATTTAGTCTTTTTTTTTATTGACACCTTCTTAGCCACTAAATAATTGTAAAGATCTGGACTATAGGAATAGGAGCTATCCAAATCTGCTCTATATATTTCACCTAAAAGATATGCTGCAGAAATATCACATTCTGTCAATGTTAAAATATCTTCTATTCCTTCCTTCAGGTCTACGTCATGCAATGCAAAAAATGGAGCAACTTGAGAGGTTAACCCACAAAGGTCATGTCCAGCAAATTTAAACGCTTTATTTATAACACAATGAAAAGGAAAACCATCAATTTTAAGTAGCTTTTCTAAGACCTCACTATTCCCTGAATATCTAAGATTAATACCAGGAGATGAAGTTTCTTCAAGAAACTTAAGCCACTTATTTTTATCTTTCTCCATTATAACATTTATATGAAGTAGATTATGAAATGCTTTATACATTTCAATCTTTGGTTGCAACTTATTTTTAATAAAGTCTCTACCCACTCCGCAATGAATATCTGTTACGGTTAAAAATATAACTTTTCCACCAAAATCTTTGAAATCAATTATTGAATCATTTTCATTATATATTTGAAAGGAGGAGAGTGTCTCACCATCATATTTTAAGTGATTCCTTTTAATCATCTTCATCGGAGTTCTACAAGATCCAAATTCAATGAATATAAGAATTAACAATGTGAATTTTATATGATTCATTAACGATCTATTCATGTTTAGTTTTTTATTAATTGGTGATAATGGCCTTGCTGCCTGAAGAGTGCCACTGCGTGTGGTATATTCGCTTTCTTAATTTCACTGTGGTTCGTACATCCAAAAAACAGATTTTGACAGGCACTCTTTATTGCGGTTTCTTTTATTGTACGGTGCTATTTCTTTAGTGTAGTATATTCCTTTGATTCTTGAATTAACCTTTCATACTCCTTGATTCTGGAATCCAGTTCTTGAAGACTGCTATTCTTTACCAATGCTTCAGAATAAAGATTAGATATTACATTTGATTGATATCTACTTGAATACTTTCCTATTTCATCAATAATTTTTGTCTCTTGAAAGATTTCTGGCGTTTGATTCATAGGAGCTTGTATTGGTGCCTGTTCTTTCCGCCTATTAGAACAGCTTATCATTATGAATACAACAAATACTAATAGTATGACGTTGAATTTCATCATTGTTAGGTTTTAGGATTACGAAGGTTTAACAGTATGGCAAGTAAGGGATGGGGCCTGTGTCCGTATCTTCCGCTATCAAATTTGAAGCGGAAGACAATGTTTAGCATACCATTGAAACCCTTATTTGCTATACCATGTATTGGCTTTTATTATTTAAAGTTAAGATTCGATGGTTTTTTATTTAAAAAACTTTCTCTAGTCAGTTTGTTTTTTAATTTATCCACAACCTCAAATGTAATATTATCAAACCAAACTTTACCTGTTCCATTTAACAATACTCCGAAATTCAAGGTGCCACTCTCGTCAGGAACATCGAGTATGATTTCGCATTTAGTCCAATCGTTATCACCTTTAATTGGTCTATCGCGCATGTTATCAAAGCTAACTGACTGTTTTGTTTGTCTGGAATCAACTCGTAACCACATACCTGCCCAAGCCGAAATATTTTCAGACTTGATAAATGCTGTCATTTTAATTCTTTTTCCTAGATATTCATCCGCACAACAGGTTTGCATGAGAGTTCCAAATCCTTTAACTTTTTTATCTGTTGATTCAAGGAAGGCACTACTGCCATCTGTTTTATAAATGGATTTATCTAATCCAATTGTATAACTATTAGGTTTGCTACCGGCCAAAAACCATCCATCTATTTTTTGAGCCTTAATGTTATTATTAGTGAGTAATAGTCCCGAAGTTATAAAAATCGCAACTAAAGATAATACTGATAATTTTTTCATCGTGTTTGTTTTTAAGTTAATTAATTCTAATACATATTTAAAAAATTGCCCGAGCCATATTCTTATTAGATAATCTTTGCCAGATGAAATATTGGTAAGATTTATAGATGAATTATTTAAATTATAATCCAGATTGGATAAAATAACTTTTATTGTGTGCCCCCTTGGTCCAACCTCTGCGGATTCAATTCTTTGAATTGTCCTTAAACTTAGATTACAATTTTCAGCAAGTTCCTTTTGGGTTAATCCTCGATTTTGTCTTAACTCTAAAATCTTTTTTCCTAATTCTGGTTGATTCATAATTTATCAATTCTGTACAAGAATATTATTAACTTAAATATTACGCAAAATATCAATACGACTTTAATATGTCATTTACACGTCAATTTAGATTGTGTTTTAAATCAATACTTTATAAGTGTTCTAATTGCAGAATGTGTCTTTCATACTGACATAACTATGGTATATAAAGAACATTCCATAGATCCCCTATATGGCCCAACTTCATATATAAAAAAATCACCTCGTTATAAGGTGCTTTAAAAGTAGAAAAAGTATTAGATATACCTCTAAAAAACGAGTTCTAAAAACAAAAGTGTTATGTTCCAATAGCTAGTTAAAATAGTAAAAATAAAGTAATCAATTGATAAGAATACTAACTGGATAAATAGTATAAATTCTTTGTGAATTAGTGCCGGTTTCATTATCTATTCAAGTAGCCCCTCTGAGAACCCTTCTGAGCACTAGGTTTTTTTCATATCAGTACTACGTTTTTTTTAAATCAGGTACTGATATTTTCTAAACCAGGTACTGATGTGAAACAAAATCAGGCACTGTTTTTCAAAAATGACACAAAAAAAGACCGGCATTGCCGGTCTGATGGACTACAAAAGTAGTGAACTAAATAGTTGTGATTTGTAAGTTTAAATACTATTTATTGTTGTTGTTGAGCTACTGTTAACAAAACAGAATGAATGCCTTCACGTAATTTGGAATCGTTCTCAATTTTCATGCGTACTCGCAGTTCTACCTGGCCAGTTGGGATGTCGCCAGGTATATAAAAGATAAGGTTTGTCGGTGTATTACGAATATACTTTTCACACCGGTGCAGTGTTTTATTGGAATCAATCAGGAAAACGCCCTGACTTAAATCCGTGGGATCTAATTTGAGTAATTCACCCTTTATTTCGGCAACAAGCCCCGGAGTAATCAAGTTATCCCGTGTATTAGAAGCTGTGTCAATAAATTTTTGAATGAACGGGATGCGTTTAGGGGCTGTTACTTTCTGGGTGCGAATGGAGGCAGCCGCTTCCTTCACTTCCTTATTAGGCGTTGTTTTAATATTAACCGAATGACGGTTGGGATCAAAGCTGTCTTCATCATCGGTAAACACACCGGAGATGGTGGGATAGTAATGCACCAAAGCCGTTCGAATCCCATATCCCTGCCGGAGTTTCTTCAATATCACCTCTTTCATAGAGGTTACTACAGCCTGCAGTTGAGTGTTCGTCACGCCTCCAGGAACCACAATCTCATTGAGTAAATCTTTTTCAGTTAGTGTTTCCACATCATGGGTTTGAGCGATGCAATCGTCCTCTACAGTTGTGAGGGGGTTATTCCTGGTTGAATATTTTAATGACATAATACAACTTGTTATTAAATGATTACTGGTGGTGCATCTTCCATTCACATTTGATTTAGCAATGAAGATGGTTTCACTTTTTTATTAACTTTAATAAAAAGTTACGCCATTGATTTTAGAAAGTCCAATTCAATGGGAAAAAAAATAATATTAAAGAGGATCACAATTCGGCCAAAACCTTCTCAAAAGCCCTTTTTACCTGTAGTCCAATAGCATTTATTTTTTTGTTATCCGTGATTTCAATTAAGTGCTGAGGATCGATAAAAACAACTTCAACGGTTTTGGAGTCTTTCTGTTTCAATACCATTTTACAAGGAAGGATTACGCCAATGTTATCTTCCAGTTGCATTAACTGGTAGGCCAGTTTCACATTGCATACGCCATAGATCCGATAGGCAGGTATGGCTACATCCAGTTTTTCTTTCAGACTTTTCTGCATATCTATTTCAGTGATAACACCAAAATTGTGTTTTTTCAGTTCGGCCTTTACTATCGGAGCGATTTCATCCACGGTTCCATTTACCGATTTGGTTAGGTAAAAGGTGTTTGTTTCGGGTGTTTGAGCACAAGTTGGTAGTGCCAGTAGTAGGGAAAAGATGAACAAGGCGATTGCTTTCATACTATTTAAATTAAGGTGAAGCCTCAATTTAAGGAATTATGCCCTGGAATTCAATAGTATTTATTATTTCATGGGTATGTTTTACACACACTAATTGTAACACAGAGCCGTACAGAGGAAAATACAAATGCCAAAAACAATTGCGTATTGAGATCACTGAGATGGTTTCGCTTCGCTTCAACCGGAATGCACGGCTATATAATTAACACCTGACTCTCCCCATTTGGGGAGATCCCGGTTTACCGGGAGAGGGGCTTTCCGCCGGAAAACGTTAATTACCAGAAATTTTAATAATTCGTTTAATTAGCGTAATTCGCGGTTAAAGAAAAAATTTATTTGATTGGAAGCAAAGCAAAATAATTACTTGAATATAGAATTTGAAGCACTAGTTGCTTATAAATCGTAAATGGATTTCTCCTTTGGCCGGTTCTTACGCAGTTGATCGTAGCGGTAACTACGAACGGCTTCCATAAAGAGAGGGGCGAAATCTTCTTCCGGTGACGGTGCCGGTGAAAGACGCAAGATCCCATCGGGATCAATTAGGAAATAGGTAGGAAGAGCCTTTATATTGTAATCCAGGGCAATATCAGCTTGCGCAATGTAATGGAGAAATTCCCATTTGTACTTATTCTCTTTGATGATGCGTTTGGCTTTATCCGGATTTTCATCCATGATAATGGTCACAATGCGCACTTCGCGTTTCATCTTCTTTGCGATGACATCTAAAAGCTGTAAATCCTTCATGCAGGCATGATTATCCGTGTGCATAAAGTTCAGATAGACGAAATGACCTTTATAATCTTTCAGCGATTTTTCATTGCCATTAATGCGGTATAGATTAAAACCGGGGGCTTGAGAACCAATGCGTAACCAGTTGACTTTTTTATGCAGTCCATGAGCCAGTGATTTTATTTGGCTATTACAGCCATTCTCCGATGCATCGTGAAACAGGTCAATGAGTCGCTGTTCTTCATAGCGCCCGGAATAGAAGGCATCGTACATCCCCTTTAACAGCACTGTTTCCCGGAACTCTTCGGCTGCAAAAAGGGGATCGCCCGATAGCACCAGCGATAAAGTATCGAAGTTACCCCCTTCACGAAAGGCATTGCGCAAACTACGCCCGCTTTTTGTGGGGAAGTAATAGGTGAAAAAGTCTTTGAACATGAGGTTAAAGGTCTCCCAATAAGCCGGTAATTGCGAATGTACGGAGTCGTTACCAAAGAACTTGGTCATCACCGTTTTTTTCTGACGTTTGTACGACAGAAACTCTAACTGCCCGTATGTGTAGTGCTTATAGTTTTCAAAATAGCTTCCCATCGTGGCCGGAAAAATACTATCCAGTTCATGTATGATGAAAGAAGCCTTTTGTTTATCACCTGTCGAGAAGATTTGAAAAGCATTGGCATCATAGCGGGAAGAGAAAGCATCCTGGAAATCGCGTATCTGGTTATTCAGTTGTTGAGCGTCGCCATTGGCAATGCCAATCACTACATCTTCAGGTACAAAAAACGGATTAAACCGGTCGGCATCCGATCGTGGCTCAAAAGGGGGCAGCACTAATTCGTAGGATTTGCCCGGCTCAAAATAGATGGTACCGCGAAAGCGACCAACATCGAGCGTGGCCGGTGTGATCTCAGAAACCGGGAAGGAGTGGTAGAAATTACCTTTTTCATCCACTTGGAAAGAGGCCAGGTTATGTTTCTCAGCGGAGATGGGATTACCGATAGTCTGTAAGATGAGGCTAATACCGGCATATTCTTTGGCATAACCTTTAATCACGACGGTGTCAATAGGTATAGCCCCCCAAACGGATAGCCAGCACCAGGCACTTAAAAGACCAATCAGTAATTGTCTCCTCATCTAACGGTTGGATGATTTTTCAATGTTTATTTTGATTTGCTCGGGTAAAAACATACTGGCGTCGCCCCCATGTTTCAGGATGTCACGAATAATGGTGCTGTTCACCGGTGTATGTTCCGGTGTGGTTAACAGGAAGACCGAATCAATATTACTCATCGCCTTATTAACCTGGGCAATGGCGCGTTCGTACTCAAAATCGGCCGAGGTACGGATACCTCTGAGGATATGTGAGGCCCCGATTTCTTTGGCAAAATCAACGGTCAATCCTTCGTATTTTTCAACCCTTATCCTGGGGTCATTGGCAAACACATCCCGGATCCACTGCATGCGGTCATCCAATGGGAAATAGTCCCTTTTGTTGGCATTGTAGCCAACGGCAATCACAATGCTTTCAAAAAGGCTTAAACCACGCTTTACAACGTCTTCATGACCAACAGTAAACGGATCAAATGACCCGGGAAATATTGCTAATTTGTCCATCTATCCCTTTTATTTAGGATGTAAAAATTCAAAAAATAAGGCACTCCACCAAATTAAAGAGCAAACGCATTTAATAAATTGAACCCTTTCCGGGTTCCTTAAATACTTAACATTTATGAATCCTGAAAGGGATTCAACGTGAATAAGCCTGTACGAAGTGCAGGGAGTATTACCATCAGGGGAACAACCACAACATGGATGAAGGTGAAATGCGATTGCTCTGCACCAAATTATGAACGCCGGGAAGGATTAATGGCTTACCAAAACTTAATTTTACCTGCCGCAAAAGCCGCCATACGCAGTAGTATAAAACCGTGGCTAAAGCGCGAAATGTTGGTATCGCCATACTTACGCTCCCGGTAACGGATGGGTAAATCCACCATTTTCAAGTTAAGTTTGTAGGCGCCAAAGAGCAAGTCAAAATCACCAAAAGGATCAAATTCTCCGAAAAACTTTCGGTTGGCGGCCAGTTTGAGATAATCTTTCCGAAACATGACTTTGGTCCCACACAAGGAGTCTTTAATGGGACGTTCCAACAACCAGCTAAACACACTGCTGAAAAAATGATTACCAATAGTATTAAGCGTGCGCATGGCATTCTTCTCCATGGGATACACCAGCCTCACACCATTGATGAATTCACCTTTGCCGCAGGTGATGGCGCGGTAAAATTTCGGCAGATCCTCCGGTGGAACCGTCAGGTCAGCATCCAGTATCATCAGGATATCCCCTTCTGCCCCGGCATAGCCTTTACGCACGGCGTCTCCTTTACCTTTACCGCTTTGTTGCATGATTTTGATACGGCGCTGGTCTTTGTATTTCTCTTGCATCTGTTGAATGGTCTCCCAGGTATCATCAGTGGAGTTACCTTCTACAAAGATCAATTCGGTAAACTTACCCATCTCAGGCGTGCGTTGAATGGCAGCTTCTATATTACCACTTTCGTTTCGGGCGGGAACAACTACTGAAACAGAGTAGCGACTGTTCACCTCTTCATCGCTTAAGCATAGTGGCAAGGGCCGGGCAAAAACAAATTGATTTAAGCTCAGACCATTGATTAAGGGCAAACGTGACAGGAAGCGGTTGAAAAATGGCGCAATAAGCGGAATCTGATAGGGGATGAACATGCTTCGATTGTGCTTGTAAACATCAAATCCGGCTAAATAGAGCAAGTTAGATAAGTCAGAGGTAGATAGCCAGTTTTGCTCGGGAGTTTTATGCTTGATGCCTACCCATTCGGCAATTTTGATGATGGGTTCCCACAAGCGACTATAATAGGTGACAATGATGCGTGTCTTTTCGTGACAAACGGTTTTAAGCTGAGAAAATACATGTTCAATATCATCTAATACGCCCACCAGGTTTGAAAGGATGATTACATCATAAGTTTGGTCCAGGTTCAGAGCTTCCGCATTCATTAATTCGAAGTGAATCTCCGGGAATTGTTTTTTAGCTTGATCCACGATGGGCTCACAGAAGTCAATGCCTGTTTTTTCTTTTCCGTTCACAGCAGCCAGGAGTTCGCCGGTGCCACATCCTACCTCCAGTACCGAACTTTCTTCGTGAATGAAATAGTTGCAGTAACGGGTAATGGAATCCCAATAATAAGATCTTTTCTTTCGATATTTAATCCAATTTTCGGCACGTGACTCAAAGTACTTCTTTCTCTCCGGATTTTCTTTCATCGACAACTGAATTGTATTTGGTGTGTGTGATATCTATATAATGAATGATAGTCAGGTGTTAACTGCCTGCATTTAAAGGTTGGGCTTCGGCCAGTTCATACCTTATTCGGAACAGGTAGGCCGGTTCATCTTTCGCCTCTTTCCCTATCTGGTGTTGTAATTCCAATAGATTCGGGTATTTACGTGTCATCCAGTACAAGTAGCGCTGAATGGTATTAATGGTTTGTCCGTTTTTAACCGCCGGATTCTTACGCAAACTGGCCATGATAACATGGGTGACATTGCGTTCTTTCAAGCGTGTTAATAAGGAATCGGCATCCTGTGTATCGAAGCGATAGACGCCATAGAATTTCTTGCCGTTGGCATAAATACGTGCCATATTGGGTTTTCGGCAAGCAGCTAATGATTCTTTTGGTAAATTTTCACCTACGTATTCAGTCATTTTCAGATAGTGCTCCCAGTCGGGTGAATAGCCTTTATAGCGGTCGCCTTTGAAATTGCTGCGTAAGGTGATTAAGTCGACCTTGCCAAACGACTGGCCAATGGAACCCAATGTACAAATGAGAAATAATGCCATTAAGGCATAAGCGGATGCTTTAATTTTGGTCGCTTTGCATAATTCGGTGAGCGCATATAAGATGGTAACCAGCATAAAAGGAAAGAAGGGAATGATTAACCGGTATTGGTCCCATAGCTTTTGCAGGGCCACAAATGTGATGCCCAGCATGACTGTTACATAGATGCCGGTAAACAGCATGTACCTGTTTTTCTTAAAGGCTTTGAATAGTCCAAATAGGAAAAGGCCATATAAAAGCAGCGTGTAGAGACCGTTTGCTGATTTTACATCAGCACCCCGGAGTCCGACCATTTTCAGAAAATGCTTGGATAGGTAGAGGTTGGAGTTATCCACAAAGCGGGTGAAAAAACCAGCGATGGTTTCTTTACCTTGTGCCATGTCGTAAGGATGCTTGTACATCAGCGTGGAAGCTTGTCCGCCATCCATTATTCCATTGTCCCAAATTGCCAGTTTAATTAGTGCTAAGGGGATGAGTATGATCAGAAAAGTAAGGACTAAGGCACCCGCTTTCTTATATTGCTGAATGAGCAGATAGAACAGTGTGACCGCAATTAGCGCTCCAATGCCAACTGTACGCGTTAAATAGCCCAATACGATGAAGGCTGCTGTTAAGACAATGTAATTGTAGGATTTGATCCCTTTTAAGGCATCGGAAGGGCGTTCAAGGTCTTGAAAAAGAAACAGAAAAATGGGGAGTTGCAGGAACAGAAACAGAGCCTCCGAATAGGTTTGGCTCGAGAAATAGATGAAATAATTGCTTACAGCCAGGATGATCAGGGTACCCAAAAGAATGGAATAGCGGATTCGACCGGCAAAGGTTCGATAGAATAACCACATGGAACCAAGCATGAAAATCAGAGAGGTGAACTTTAGGATCCCCAGTTGGATACCGAAGAGGGCCACCACCAAAGAGATGATCATGGGGTAAAGAGGTCCTTGAAAGGAGGGATAAGTGCCTTCTTTCAAGAAGTTAACTGCACGAATGATATAGGTACTGTCATCACCTCCTTCACTCACCCGAAGGTTAAACAGTAAGAAAGAGAACAGTGTAAACAGGCCAAGAATGGTAATAATAGCAATGGATTTATGCTGTTCCAGAAATCCATCAATTTGGGTCCATACATTTTTTGTTGATGACTCATCAACGACTTTCTTCTTGGCCATGTGTGTGTGTTTTACCCCTTAAAAGTAATATTTTATTTTATTGAGCCTTCATTTGTTTACTCAATCGCTTTCTTATTAAATGTATTTACAAACAAAATATTGCCCATATCACCATAATTGACGAACATTTCTTCGCCTCCCTCAAACTGGTGGGGATTGAAGCCAACCACTGTTAAGTCTGAATCAGTACTGTGTTCCAGGATGATGGATTGAGCCGTTTGGGTGTTGCTATAGGGTAAAAAGGTAATGTTGGCCGGTGAAATGGGTAAACGCCCTTCTTTGATCAGCTCCATTAAACGGTTTCTTTGTTTATCGATTTGATGATCGGGGAAGATGGCAAAAATCTTGATGACGCAATTGCGCCAGTTGGGGTGACCCGAAATAATATAAGCCAGTAAGATCATCAGATTTGCATTGTGGAAGTCACTGGCACTTATCCAAACATGGATTTCCCGGTGGTAGCCAAATCCTTTGTAAGACGAATTGAGGATACACACATCAAAACCTGTCGCTTCAAACAGTTTATAGTTGTCAAAGGCCTGGCGTAGCGCCTCTGGATTAGACCGGGAGAATTCGAATAAGATCAGGTTATTACCTTTGCCACTAATGCCGCTCAGCTGGATAACTTGCGCGATGGCCGAGGTATACGACGGACTGATAATTGTATCCAGATAGACCCGGCTATTGCTGCCTTCCGCTTGTTTGATCAATCGGGACAGGACCTCCTGTGATTCATTAAAGGTCTCTTTGGTGAGGAATCCTTTTATGAAATGAATATAGGTCCCAAACCCATGCTTGTATGAGAGCCAGCGTAGCAGATCAAAGGCCGACTGGCGCTTGAAGGAATCTTCGGATACACAAATGGCAAAGGGGCGCCAATTGGTTTCTACTTCATCCTTACTGGCCCGCTGCACAAAGATTTGTATTTGTCGGCTGACCTGGAAGATGACTCCTTTAAATAGTTTTTCCAATCCCTGACGTTCCGGCTTGGCTTTGGTAATCAGATAATAAATAAAGGCCATGATCAGCACCGAGAGGGCAGCATACTCCCAGTTCATTTTGAACATCAACCAGAAGGAAAGGATAGCACCCATCAGTGAAAAGATCCACTTGTTGTATTTAAAGGTCGGACGATAGGAGGGATCAGCTGCAAAATGCTCCAGAAAGGAGATCAAACAGATGGCTCCATATGTGACCATGAAGAACATGGAGATGATTTGCGCCACGAAGTTAACATCACCAATTATTACAAAGAAAAAAGCAATGACTATGGTGACGATACTACCGTTAATGGGTTCATTATCTTTTCGGCGCCCGCGTGAAATCCAGTTGTTCAAATTATGAAAGGGCAATATGGTGTCGAAGCCAATGGCTTGCAGGGTGCGAGGAGCTACCAGGATCGAACCAATGGCCGATGATAAGGTTGCAGCTGCCAGTCCGATGGGAATAATTGGCCCCCAGACGGCTGCTTTTGACATGATGAGTTGATCGGACGCCATCTCTTCCGGCGTAAAAGAAGTGGCTAATTTGAAAGCCACCAGCACGTATACAATCATTCCCACAAAGGTGGCCAGGATGGTACCTCGCGGGATGGCAGTCTTGGGGTCGCGTAAATCACCGGATAGTCCCAGTCCGGCAGCTATACCGGTAAAGGCCGGGAAGATGATGGTGAAGACATAAAAAAAGTTGTCGGGATTATTCACTTTGGCAGTCAGGTCAATGGGTATTTCACCATTGGGTGCCTGTCCGAATAAGAAAAATCCGATGGAGATAAATAATAGAACGACCACTCCATACAATGCCTTCATCCCCACATTGGCGCCCCGTATTATCACGACGATAGACAGGATAGTCATCACGGTGAAGATGACACCTTTTTTAAGCCAATAGGGATCTATGTTAAAAGGTAATAAAGGAATGAGCGGATCAAAAGCTTCTCCAAAGGCGATCACATAAAATGCCACACTCACCGCCTGTGAAAGGAATAAGGTGATGCCAATGGCTCCTCCTATGTTTAATCCAAAGGAGCGGGATATTATAAAATAGGCCCCGCCACCTTGTACCCGCTGATTTGTGGCAATTTCGGCCACGGCCAATGCAGTTGGGATGGTCACAACGTGTCCGATGACGATGATGGCCAGTAAACCACCCAATCCGACATGTGCCATTGCATACCCAAAACGCAAAAATAGAATAGCCCCCAGTATTGTGGAGACAGCTGTCATAAAAACAGCTAAGGTGCCAAAACCGGCGTTGGGATTTGTGAGCGACTTTTGCATAATTGAATATTCTTGTTTAACAAACCTACTATTTTTTACCTGTAAGCCCAAATGTCTGATTTTACCTTCTGCTATTATTGTTCAGAAGAGTGTCTGCGGCACAATATTTTCTATTTCTCGTTTGAATGATTATTTTCGTGGCCAAAATCACTAGAAACAGACTTGTTAACATGAAGTATTCAACATCTTCAATGCATCCTTCCAAACAAATTATTATTGGAATTCAGTTTTTATTTGTGGCTTTTGGAGCTACTGTACTTGTGCCCTTATTGGTGGGGCTGGATCCTTCCATAGCACTTTTTTCAGCCGGAGTAGGCACACTTATATTTCACCTGATAACCAAAGGAAAAGTGCCTGTATTCCTGGGCAGTAGTTTTGCGTTTATTGCGCCTATTCTGGAAGCCACTAAACTATTTGGATTGGCCGGGACACTTTCCGGTCTGCTGGCTGTTGGTGTAGTATATGGTCTCATGTCCGGTCTTATAAAGGTATGGGGACTTGGTTTTATTGAGCGTATTTTTCCTTCGGTGGTAGTGGGGCCTGTTATTATGGTGATTGGATTATCATTGGCTTCGGTTGGTGTTGACATGGCTAAAACGGATTGGATAATTGCGATAGTTTCTCTACTCACAGCCGTTACGGTGGTGGTCTTTGCCAAGGGGCTCATTAAATTGATACCCATCTTTCTGGGAATTATAGCGGGTTATGTCTTGGCTTTTTTCATGGGTAAAATTGATTTTACGCCTATTGCAGAAGCGGATTGGTTTTCATTACCACCCTTTACCATGCCGGTTTGGAGCTGGAAAGCAATTGTGTATATGATTCCGGTGGCCATTGCGCCCTTGATTGAACACGTGGGTGATATGTATGCCATTGGTGCAGTAGCCGGTAAAAATTTTGTGAAGAAGCCCGGTTTGCACCGCACAATGCTGGGTGATGGTGTTGCCACATCATTGGCTGCAATGATAGGTAGTGTACCAAATACAACATATTCAGAGGTGACAGGTGCCATCTCACTGACCAAGATTACCGATCCTAAGATCTTACGCATCGCAGCCATTACAGCCATTGTGTTTTCATTGGTTGGTAAAATCAGTGGCTTCCTGAAGTCTATTCCTCAAGCTGTGTTGGGGGGTATCATGCTGTTGTTGTTCGGGATGATTGCCAGTGTAGGGATTCGTACTTTGGTCGACTCAAAGGCTGATTTAACTAAAACACGTAATCAGGTTATTGTTTCGCTCATTCTAACCGTTGGAATTGGGGGGGCCGTTATCAACGTTGGTAACTTCTCCCTGGCCGGAATTGGTTTAGCCTCTTTAGTAGGAATTATCTTGAATCTGATATTGCCGGATCGTTCACGTCCGGTTAAGATTAAAGAAAAGAATATTAAGAAATAGATGGATTTAAGCTTAATACTATTGTTGAAAACCTCAAGTTCTGACTTGAGGTTTTTTTATGGGGGGACGTTTGTGAAGGTTATCTTCTTTTGATTGCTCAGTCGTTTAGGAAATCTATAGCTGAAAAAATAAAAGAACTGGGAGCCAAAAGATCAAAGAATATGCCCGCTCAGTTTGCACAAACCGACACAGATGCTATTGATGTAGCGACCACGTAATTAACTATGATCACTTAATAATTCTTTTCTTCCATTTTAATGGACGGAATATAGGATAGGTGATGGTGATAAGTATGTAAATGGGGTAGAAGAGTTGTGAGAGTATAAACTCCCCCAAACGATCGCGGTAGGAATAAAAGTCAGATGCAATACGTATGAGTTGAAAATCAGAGATTGACTTTGTTAAAAATAAAGATAGCCACACGAAAGTTAATAGCGGATGGATGAAGCTCAAAATTAAGCAGGCTAAAAGCAGTGCATTGGTAATTGCAACAAGCAACCCGGCCGATATAATGTTCAAATCTTTATAGCCCTTCGCTTTGGAAGCCCATCGGGCACGCTGAGCGAAGAAGCCTGACCAGCTTTTTTCAGTGGCGGTGCTTACCATCGCTGATTTTGATTTCAGAAAGGTGATGGACTTCTTCTGTTGTTTCATCCATTCCAATAGAAACATATCATCACCAGAAGCGAAATCAGTTTTCAGATTGGCCGCTAAAAAGAGCTCGCGCCGGCAAGCTAAATTAGCCCCATTACTCATAATTGGTCGCTTATTGAGAGCTGCCGAAGCTCCACTTATTTGTAAGGAAAGAAAATCACGCTTTTGAAACCGGTTGAAGAAAGAATTAGGGCCAGTTATAAAGACCGGACCGATGATTAATTCCGTTTTTTTTGTAGCGATCCATTGTTGAAAACTAGTCACCCAGGAATCAGGCATTATACAATCCGCATCTGTCATTAGTAAATAATCGCCAACGGCTACTTTAGCACCTGTCAGAAGGGCTGCTTTTTTGCCTTCTCCATGATTGGTTAATACTTTTATAGGAAGTAAGTTCCGGTAGGATTCAATGACAGATAAGCCAGTATCCGTGGAGTGGTCATTAATCACTATTACTTCCCAATCAGAACCTTTTTGACTAGTGAGGGATTTTAATAAGGCAGATAGATTTGAGCTCTCATCGCGAAAAGGTATAATCACCGAAATAGAAGGTAGGGAAGGTGGATTATCATTAGTAGGATAAAATGATGGTGCTTTTTGCCAGATGGTATACCAATACCAAATTCGTGTGCAGTAAAGTATGCACGTAAAGGTGGCTATAGAGCCAATCAGAATGGTGATTATATCTTCCATAAATAAAAAAGCCAAATGCCTGGTTAGACATTTGGCTTATATATTGTTTCGAACAATTTATTTTCGGGTTAAAATCCAGCTTTCCATCTTCTTCTCATTCAGAATCTCTTCCTGCTTAGCTTCTGCTTCGCGAATTTTGGCGAAGCAAGCAATACTTACCAAGGTCGTATTTTTACGAGGTACTGTTTGGCAGTCGGTGAATCCCTGTTCTTTTAACTTTTCAACAAAGCGATCTGCATTGGCAGCATTTTTAAAACTACCTACAATAATGTGATGTGGTTTAGAAGAGGCCGTTACTGTTTTCTGAACCGGTTTTGGCGCTTGCTTTCCTTCTGTCTTTTTGATCGATGGCCCCGCTATAATACCAGAATTAGCCTGTTCACTTGGTTGAGCTACTTTAGTAGATTCAGTCGTTGGCAGTTCTTTCTTGATAACCGGTTTCATCAACTCTTCTTTAGCAACCGTTTTCTCAGGTGTCTCCTTTTCGCCATTGAAGAAGATAAAATAAACAGCTCCAAAAATGATAATCAGGAATACAATAGAAAGCACAAATATGAGAATTGATTTATTCTTATTTTCGTTATCATCGTACTGATAGCTGCTAGTACTTTGGATTTTTTTCTCTTTTGACGCTTCCTTTTGTACAGGTTTTTCCTGAACTGGCGGTTTTTTATCCACAGGTTCCTTCTTTTCAGCTTTGGGTGATTCTACTTTAGCTACCTTTGGAGGAACTGCGGGCCTGGGCTCTTCTGTTTTTTTGACTTCAGGTTTTGGGGGTTCTGGTTCAACAGGCTTTGGTAATTCTTCTTCCTGCCCAACAATGTCCAAAAGTTCCTCTTCCTTTGGTGTTTCCTGAATCGTATATGTATTGATTTCTTCCGATTGGGCAAAGCGCAAAATGCCATTGGTATCCTTGGTGAAAGTACCAAGTCCGTTGATGGAGTATAATCCGGTTGAATCCAGTGTTTCTTTCAGCTTTTCAACATAAGCATCCACTTTTGCAGTCGCTGCTTCTTTATCAATCTTTTCCTTTGTCATCACATGATCCACCAAAAGACCATCATTAAAGCTTAGGAAATTGTTAAACAAAATGGTAAATCCCTTTTCCTTAGCTACAATGAAGGCTCCAAAATTAGGAATGATTACCCTGTTGTTTTCTTTAATCAAATCAAGTATATATTGTTCCATTCTTGATGTATTTGATCCGTTTAATGAATAAAATGGCTTTTAAAGATACACAGAATTCTAAAAAAGGTAAATGGTTACCTTTCTTTTTACTTTTTTATTTTAAACGCAATGGGCTTTTCTCCTTTTATGTTTCACCAAAATGATGCTTCCCAGAAGGGCTGGTAACGCTACATTTAGGAGCCATAAACATAAAATAGCAGTCAATAAAAATGGCTCTTGTGCAGGTGTTGGAGTGAAAACAAATAGTGAAACGGTGCCGCGAATACCCACATCAGCCAATAAAAATGATGGAATAATGGTTATAATATAAAAATAGATGGGGGCTAACCAGATAAATTGTAAAAGAGTTATGGGATAGTCAAAGAATTTCAGCCAAAGAAAGAATTGTACATGGTAGATACTATATCGGATAAAGGTCCAGCCAATTATTTTCATGGTCAAGGCGGGTTTCAGTTTTTTTAATTGAAACAGATGACCTTTAATCTTTTGGAGGAACGGAATACGGTTGCTTAAATAGTATAGGGTGATCAGAAGGATTACACCAACCAGTGATAAAATCAAATAATAGAAGATGAGTGGCCAACAGGAAAAGAATGACAGGTTCATGGAACGGCCTGTATACACTATACAAAACAGCCCGATGATGGATATGATTAGCGTTTGTAGAAATCCACCCAAAGAGGTGGTAAGCAATGCTGTTTCGCGATGAGCTCGCGGTATAAGCAGCATGCGGCCACCGGGTTCAGCCACTCTTCCGGGTGATAATATGGCTGTTACTGATCCTGCCAATACTTGTTGGAATCCTGCTCTAAATGAAATCAAATGATAAGGTCGCATGAGGAGTTGCCATTTTTTTACTTCGGCCGATAAGTTGGCTATCCACATGAGCAACAATCCTCCCACCAGGAGGCCACTTTTTTGTAAATGATCAAAAGGTAAAGCAAAGGAGCGCCAATTCTCAAAATGGACTAATCGCCGGAAGATATACGCATAAGCTGCCAGGGCAATTAGTATAAATGCCAGGTTAAGAAAGTTGAACGGCTTCTTTGGTGTTTGATTCATTCCGTGGCTTGTTAATAACTGGCAAGATAACAAATGCCAATAAGCCGGTCACGATGATCATGCCGGTTTGTGCAGCATGAGCTACCAATGCAAAAATATTGGCTGAGTCAGCCGGTACACCATATAGTTTTAACGTCGCGATGACCATAAAATGCCAGGGACCGATGCCGCCCTGAACCGGTGCTAACATCCCAAGGCTGCCTGTAAATAAAATGGTTATACCTGCTCCCATGGTTAAATGGGAAGTCTCCCTCAAACTAAAAAAACAAACATAGATCATCAAAAAATACATCGTCCAGATGAAAAGGGTGTGGAAGATGAACAGCGGTTTGTTTTTTACTTTTCGGATGGAGATTAAGCCTTCCATAAATTTAGCCAGCAATCCTTTTAGTTGTTTGTAGACCGAAAACTTATGGATATTACGTTTGAGAATCCAGAGGCCCATGGCCATTACTCCTAAAAATAGATATGGGAAAGGGGACCTTAGGATGGTGGATATATCCTGAATGTTAAGGGTGGTAAACATTAAATCTTTAAGAAAATCAAATTGGATGCCTAATACGGTGATCACAATCAGCATTAACATTAAAAGGTCGATTAAGCGTTCAGCCACTACGGTACCCACCACACGGGTAAAAGAGATTTTTTCATATTTACTTAAGACACCGCAACGTGAAACTTCACCCAATCGGGGCAATGCGTAATTGGCGAGATAGCCTGTCATCACTGCCCAAAAGGTATTGCTTAAACGGGTTTTCTTTTCAGCTGATTCGATCAGCATTTGCCAGCGCATGGCCCGGCTTAAGTGACTGAAAACGGCGAGTATGGCCGACAACCAGATCCAGCTATAGTTCAAGTCATTTTTAAGGATATCCAGAATGTCACTGACTTTTTGCTCCTTGTATAACTGCCAGATAATGAATAGTCCCAATGCTGGAAATAGAACGAATTGAATAATCCGGATGAGTATTTTCTTCAAAATGGGATGATTTTTAAAAATTAGGTATCTTAATGTCCGCTTTCAGCTTTTGAATTTATACCTTTGCGGCCTGAAAAAGGGCCGAAAGATAACAATTTGTTTCTCCGAGGCCAAACAAAAAGGCATGGCGTAAAGAACATTGCCAGTGAAGTTGAACCAATAGAATAATCAAATATGACACGGGTAAAAGCAAAAAAACATCTGGGGCAGCATTTTCTGAAAGATCAGAACATTGCGCAGCAGATTGTGGAGAGCCTGACCAACACACCGAAAAAGGTGTTAGAAGTAGGGCCGGGGATGGGCGTACTCACTCAATATTTGGTTCAACGACCCGAAATTGATTTTCAAGTGATTGAAATTGATACGGAGTCGGTTGATTATCTAAAGGAACATTTTCCACAGTTGCAATCGGGTATTATCTATGGTGATTTCCTGAAGTTGAATTTGGCGGATTTGTATACAGAGCCTTTTTCGTTGATTGGAAACTTTCCATACAATATCACCGGACCGATCTTTTTTAAGGTGTTTGAAAATCGCAATTTGATACCACAAGTGGTCGGGATGATTCAAAAAGAGGTAGCTGAGCGATTAGCAGCCGGTCCGGGGTCTAAAACATATGGCATTTTGAGCGTTCTGCTACAGGCTTTTTATGATATTGAATATCTCTTTACGGTTAATGAGCATGTATTTTCACCACCTCCAAGGGTTAAGTCTGCTGTTATCCGATTGGTTCGTAATGATGTTGCTACCATTGATTGTGACGAAAAATTGTTTGTCAGGGTGGTCAAAGCTATTTTTAATCAACGGCGTAAAGCCATCCGTAACTCCATCAAGGTCATCGATTTTGATCGTGAAGCCATTAACGATCACGATTTTCTGACAAGGCGACCGGAGCAAATGAGTGTTCAGGATTTTATTGAACTTACCCGTTTGGTACAGGATAATCCCAGAAAACAGAAAGAGTAGCATTTAAAATATCTCTGCAGTATGGTAAATTTTGAATTAACCAGAGAATATATTGAGAACTTACGTTCACTGATTGCCGGCAAGGATGAAGAAACCATTTCAGCTCTATTGGAGGAGTTACACCCGGCCGATATTGCAGAGATATATGAAGAGTTAACCATTGATGAAGCCAAGTCCCTCTATTTTCTGATGGATGATGATACGGCGGCGGATGTATTAACGGAACTGGAGGAAGATGACCGTAAGAAATTTCTGACAAGCCTGCCTAGTGAGGTGATTGCTAAGCGTTTCATCGACAAGATGGATTCTGATGATGCAGCGGATGTACTTGGCGAACTGGATGATGAGCGGCAACGGGAAGTATTGTCGCACATTGAAGATGTGTCTGCAGCCGGCGATATTGCCGACCTGCTTGCATACGATGAAGATACCGCCGGTGGTTTGATGGCCAAAGAGCTTATCAAAGTTAAGGAGAACTGGTCGATACCTACTTGTTTGCGGAGTATGCGTCGTCAGGCAGAAGAGGTGGATGAGGTGTATTATGTATATGTGGTTGATAATGATGGTCTCTTAAAAGGTACATTGTCATTAAAGCGCATGTTGTTAAGTTCGGTGGATATTACGGTGAAAGACATCTATAATGAAGACGTTATCTCCGTGAAAGTAGACGTGGAAAGCGAGGAAGTCAGTAACATCATGGATAAGTATGATTTGGTGGCTTTACCAGTCATTGATTCGGTAGGGCGACTGGTTGGGCGTATTACCATCGATGATGTGGTGGACGTTATGCGTGAAGAAGCGGAGAAAGATTACCAGTTGGCTTCCGGTATCACGGAGGATGTGGAGCTTTCCGATGGTGTGTGGCATCACACGCGTGCACGTATTCCCTGGTTGTTGATCGGTTTGGTAGGAGGAATACTGGGCTCTCATGTGGTTGAGAGTTTTGAAGGGATATTAAAAGTTTATACTCAAATTGCCTTTTTCATGCCACTCATCGCAGCAATGGGCGGTAATGTGGGGATTCAATCATCCGCCATTATTGTACAATCCATAGCGAGTGGATCAATGGGGTTGGAAAAAACCTGGGTAAAGTTGTTAAAGGAGCTATCAATTGCCATCATAAATGCGACGGTCTTATCCGGGCTTATATTTGCATATACCAAATTTATGGGATTGGATAACGCATTGACTGCTACCGTAGGAGTGGCCATGTTTTCAGTGGTTGTTTTTGCCAGTTTGTTCGGCACCTTCATTCCGTTATTGCTTAATCGCCTGAAAATTGATCCGGCTGTAGCAACGGGCCCTTTTATTACTACGACTAATGATATCATTGGGATGTTTATTTATTTCTCCATTGCGACCATGTTGTTTACCGCATTGCATTAGCAATTCATTTCAACCGGAAGGATTCTTTGGTTGACCGGGTTATGCCTTGCATTGGCCGCATCGTTTCTCTTGTTCGCCGCATCATTTCTCTTGTTCGCCGGACGCTCTCTCAGGTTCGGTCGGAAGGAATTAGATTGACCCGCAACACATCTCTTATTCATCGCAAGGGCTCTGTTATCTGGCGTGAGCTTTCTCTGGTTGTCCGCAGCCTCTTTGGGGATGGCTTTCATTCATGTCATGTTCGCCGCAAGGGGTCTGTAATCGGTCATGGGGTAACTCATGTTATCCGCGATCAATAACTCTAAAAAAAATCCAACCAGTGCTTTAAACTAAAGCTTTTTGGCGAAAAATGTATTAATTTTGAAAATTCAGCATGGAACCATTATTAGTGATGATGTGTTTAGTGTTGAAGCAAAACAATCTTTAACTTCTCCACCGGAGTTGAAGTGTAAAAAACACAGCAAACATTAACCAAATAATTTTAACTGTAAGTTCATATGACGCGCACCGAATTGTTATATAAGGTCGTTAAAGAGCGAGTATTGTTGCTCGACGGCGCCATGGGTAGTCTGATTCAAAATCACAAGCTGGAAGAGGAAGACTTTCGGGCTGAACGCTTTAAAGACCATCCTTCTCCCTTAAAGGGCAATAATGATTTATTATCCCTTACTCAGCCTGAAATCATTAAAGGGATCCATTTGCAATACCTCGAAGCCGGATCTGATATCATTGAAACCAATACCTTTAATGCCACATCGGTATCTCAAGCTGATTATGCGGCGGAAAGTGTGGTGTATGAGTTGAATGTTCAGTCGGCTCAGATTGCCCGTGAAGCCGCTGAGATGATGGATTCAGAGAGTAAGCCTCGTTTTGTGGCGGGTTCCATCGGTCCAACGAATAAAACGGCTTCTTTGTCGCCCGATGTGAATAATCCAGGATACCGCGCTATCACTTTCGATGATTTGAAAGAGTCGTACCGTGAACAGGTAAAAGGATTGCTGGATGGAGGTGTCGATCTCTTTTTAGTGGAAACCATTTTTGATACGCTCAATGCCAAAGCCGCGCTTTTTGCAATTAATGAAGAGTTAAAAGCCAGAGGCATAGAGAAAATGCCGGTGATGGTTTCAGCCACAGTAGCAGATGCCAGTGGGCGAACCTTGTCCGGTCAAACCATGGAGGCTTTCTTGAATGCGGTTTCGCATGTTGATTTGTTATCAGTCGGTCTGAATTGTTCCTTTGGAGCAAAAGACCTAAAACCTTATATTGAAGAATTAGGACGCAAGGCACCTTTTAAAATTAGTGCGTATCCCAATGCCGGTTTACCCAATCAATTTGGTGAATACGATGAAACGCCGGTTCAAATGGCTCCACAAATTAAAGAATACCTGGATAATGGCTTGGTCAATATTCTGGGAGGATGTTGTGGAACCACACCTGATCACATTCGTGAGTTTGCCAAAATGATTGAACAGGCCAAAGTGCATCAGGCAGCCAAAGATGAACACATTACCCAACTGAGTGGTTTGGAAACACTCTCTTTCACCAAAGAATTCAACTTTATCAATGTGGGTGAACGCACCAATGTAGCTGGTTCGCGTAAGTTTGCCCGATTAATTCGTGAGGAGAAGTACGAAGAAGCCTTAACCGTTGCGCGTGATCAGGTAGAAGGCGGTGCGCAAATCATCGATGTGAACATGGATGATGCCATGCTTGATGCGAAAAAAGAGATGGTTACCTTCCTCAATTTGATGGCCTCTGAACCGGATATTGCGCGTTTGCCGGTGATGGTGGATAGTTCTAAATGGGAAGTGCTGGAGGCTGGTTTGAAATGCCTGCAGGGAAAAGCAGTGGTGAATTCGATCAGCTTAAAAGAAGGGGAAGCTCAATTTCTGGAGCAGGCCACCAAGATTAAAGAGTATGGTGCTGCTGTAGTGGTGATGGCCTTTGATGAAAAAGGACAGGCCGATACCTACCTTCGTCGCACCGAAATATGTGAGCGGGCCTATCGTTTATTAACCGGAAAAATTAATTTTCCACCTGAAGATATCATCTTTGATCCGAATATATTAGCCATTGCAACCGGCATTGAAGAACACAATAATTATGCGGTTGACTTCATTAATGCGACCCGCTGGATAAAAGAAAATCTGCCCTATGCCAAAGTAAGTGGAGGGGTAAGTAATCTCTCTTTCTCATTCAGAGGTAATAATGTGGTTCGTGAAGCGATGCATTCGGCCTTTTTATACCATGCCATTCAAGTGGGGATGGACATGGGGATTGTGAATCCGGCCATGCTTCAAATTTATGATGACATACCTCAAGAGCTTCTGGAAAGGGTGGAGGATGTTATTCTGAACCGTCGTGAAGATGCCACCGAACGTTTGATTGAATGTGCTGAAAAATTAAAAGATCAGAAAGCCGAAGGTAAGGTAGATGATCGTTTGGCTTGGCGCGAAAAGAATCTGGAAGATCGATTGGCTTATTCTCTGATCAAAGGGATTCCCGATTTTCTGGAAGAGGATTTAACCGAAGCTCGCGGGAAGTATGAGTTTTCACTAAATATCATCGAACAACCCTTGATGAAAGGCATGGACATCGTGGGCGAACTGTTCGGATCAGGTAAAATGTTTTTACCACAAGTAGTGAAAACAGCGAGGGTCATGAAAAAAGCGGTCTCCTTTCTGCAGCCTTATATTGAGGCGGAGAAGGAAGCGGCCGGCTCGGGGGGTACCTCTGCCGGTAAAATATTGATGGCGACTGTGAAAGGTGATGTACATGATATTGGAAAAAATATCGTGGGTGTTATTTTAGCCTGTAATAACTACGAGGTGATTGACTTGGGTGTGATGGTGCCTACGGAAAAAATATTGCAGGAGGCCATTGACCAAAAAGTGGATGTCATTGGATTGAGTGGTTTGATCACCCCTTCCCTGGAAGAGATGGTGAGTGTGGCCAAAGCGATGCAAAAAAAAGGATTGAATTTACCCTTAATGATCGGTGGTGCCACTACCTCTAAAATCCACACAGCGGTTAAGATTGAGCCTGAATACACCAACACGGTGGTGCATGTAAAAGATGCCTCCAAGAGTGTTCAGGTGGTGAGTGCCTTGCTTTCTAAAAAAGAGAAGGATAACTTTGTTAAGGGAGTGAAAAGCGAATATCAGGGATTACGCGATAGAAACAGTTCTAAAAAGGAGATAAAAATGTTATCACTTGAAGAAGCCCAAAACAAAAAGCATGCAATCGACTGGAAGAAGACTATTTTACAACTTCCTTCAGAAACTGGTCTGAAAGTATTGCAGGATTATTCCATTCATGAAATTCGAAAATTCATCGACTGGACCTTCTTTTTCCAGGCCTGGCGCTTAACCGGCAATTACAAAGGAATTAATGAGGTGACAGATGAAGTCACTAAGGCTAAATGGATGGAGCGTTTTACAACGGATGAAGCCATGGCCAAAGCGGAAGAAGCCTTAAAGTTATATGCCGATTCGCAAAAAATGCTGGATCGCATTGAGCGCGAAAAGATGCTTCGGGCCAATGCTGTTTTTGGTATTTTCCCGGCCAATAGCGTGGGGGATGACATCGAAGTGTATACCGATGAATCCCGCCAGGAAGTGTTGGAAACTTTTCATTTTATCCGCGAGCAGCAAGATAAACCAGGCAAAGAAACCTTTCATTGTTTGAGTGATTATGTGGCGCCCAAAGGAAGTAAGCGCTTCGATCATGTGGGTGGTTTCGCCGTGACAGCCGGATTGGGTATCGAAAAATGGCTGGAGAAATTTGAAGCCGATCATGATGATTATAGCAGTATTTTGCTCAAGTCCCTGGCCGACCGTTTAGCTGAAGCCTTTGCCGAATTGTTGCACTTCCGTGTGCGCAAGGAATTTTGGGGCTATGCATCGGAAGAAGAATTTAACACTGAGAATTTCATTCGGGAGCGTTACCGGGGTATTCGCCCGGCATTAGGATATCCGGCTTGTCCTGACCACAGTGAAAAACGTCAGTTGTTTGACCTGTTGCAAGCTGAAGAGAATACGGGTATCACCTTGACGGAACATTTTAGTATGTATCCCAATGCATCCGTAAGTGGTATTTACCTGGCTCACCCCGATGCCATTTATTTTGGAATTGGAAAGATCATGAAAGATCAGGTGGAAGATATTGCCAAACGTAAGGGCACAACCATTGAAGATGTGGAAAAATGGATTCCATTGAATTTGGGTTATAAATAGAGCATCGAATCAGAAAAAAATAATTAGGCACATTTGGTTAATTCCGAATGTGCCTTGCCATAAGATACACAATCAAAACATTACCATATGACCGTTGCCGAATTGATTAATAGCTCGAAAGAGACCGGTTTTTCCTTTGAATTATTACCACCTTTGAAAGGAAATGACATTGACAGGGTCTTTAAAAATATTGACCTGCTGAAAGAGTTTAATCCATTGTATATAAACATTACTTCGCATCGTGATGAAGTGGTTTATAAAGATTTGGAGAAAGGGTTATTTGAACGCCGTGTGACGCGAAAACGACCAGGAACGGTTGCTGTGGCTGCATCTATTCAGCATAAATATGGGATTAATGTGGTGCCGCATATTATCTGCAGTGGTTTTACCAAAAGTGAAACAGAATATGCATTGATTGATTTAAATTTCCTGGGTATTCATGATGTTTTGCTGTTGCGTGGGGATAATTCACAAACCAATCGCTTCTTTAAACCTGACGAGCAAGGAAATGACTATGCCATTGATTTGATCCATCAGGTAAATGAGCAAAACCAGGGTAAATTTCTGGATGGCACCTTGATGGATGCCTTTGAAACACCATTCAGTTATGGCGTAGCGGGGTATCCGGAGAAACATGAAGAAGCGCCTAATATGGATTCAGATCTCTATTGGTTAAAACAAAAAATAGATGCCGGTGCGGAATATATTGTGACACAAATGTTCTTTGATAACAGTAAATATTTTGAGTTTGTGGATAAATGCCGGGCCATGGATATAAAAGTACCCATCGTACCGGGCTTAAAACCCATTACTTTGAAAAATCAAATGAATGTATTGCCCAAAATATTTCATGTTGACATTCCGGAAGCTTGTGCCAAAGAAATTCGAAAGTGTAAAGATGATGTAGCGGTGAAACAAGTGGGTGTGGAATGGTGTATTCAGCAAGCCAAAGAGTTGATGGATCATAAAGTACCCATTCTTCATTTTTACACCATGATGGCCACGCAAAGCACCCGAAAAGTGGCGGAAGCCATCTATTAAAGTATAAAAAAGGGGATGGCCGAAAACGATTAATTCATAACTTTTAGCCACAAAGACCCAAATGCACTAAGTAACACAAAGCATTGATTATTCAAATAATAGCCTTCTGGTATTCTTTGTGACTTAGCGCCTTGGGGGTAATTATTTTCATTTCCGGACACCCTCTTTCTCTTTGATTGGTAATTGGTATTACAGGCTAAAGAAAAAGCCCAGTCCTATAAACCCTTTGTTGTCTTCAAATGAATAGTTGTATTCGGGTTGCACACCCCACATGTTCGTGGAGCGGTATTTTAGAAAAATACGAGCGGTTTTGTTACCATATATCTGTGCTTCCTGGTGAATAAGATAACCTATTCCGGCACCCACCCATTCCGGCCGTTTATAATCTTTACCAATATTTAAATCCATAGTGGCATCTAAAAATCCGTTGTAACTCATTTGAAGGCCATCATGCCCTTTTTCGACTCCAATTCCTTTGAGTTGATACCTAAGTCCTAATCTTGTGCAATATTGTTGTTGATCGTTAAAGGACATTCCAAGGGTTAGCCCCAGGTCCGCAGATAAATTTCCTTTCACCAGTGAAGTTCCAGCCATTGGATAAACTTTGAGTGCTATATATTTGGATCGTTTCCTACGAAATTGCCCCCTGTTGTAAATTCTGTTTATCTCACCATTTTCAACTTTGAAATGTAGTTTAGTATGGTACCTGTAATATTGTTTTTCAAGAAAGATCTCTTTTTCTGCCCGGAAGAATTTATTGAGATCTATTTTTTCTATTACATCCAAATTCCTTATGTCGTTGAGATAAAATCTTGCCGACCACCCATGTTTTCCAAATTCGATGATATGTTGACTTCGAGCTTTAGCCACTAACTTGTCATCAACTAGGAGATATTCCGTTTGTGTTGCGGCTACTTCTCGTTCTGTCAGAACCAATGTTCTTTGTATTGGCAACTGTCCATTGAAAAAGCTATCTATATGGGCAAGGCTAATACTATCAGGTATTATTTTAACCACTTTTCCACCTCTTTTAATTTGAACATTGCCATATTGCATTGGATTATATTGGCTTTTTGAATTCATCTTAAGGTGATACTTGACATCTTCTTTAATAGGAAGTTCATGCGTTTTTTCTTTAATTATCTTAAGCATTGTTTCAAACTCATTCCAAAAGTACTTTTTGTAATCATCTTCGTTTTCACGAAATAGGTCGAACCATCGATAGATCAATTCCATTTTTTCACCATTTCCAAAATCAACATACATGGTGTCATTGTATAATGGTCTGTTTCCAAAATAATTTTCAGGAGAATTCAACCCTTTCCCTTGTGAGAATGAGGTTAGACCTGTTATTAAAAATAGCAGTGTTATAAGTATTTTTTTCATCGTTAATTTTTTTACTAGTTAATCGCTTTTCTAAGTTTTTCACGAAACGATGAACGGCCCGATGCATCGTCTGAAACAGCCGCTAATCGTTCGCTTTCGTAATATATAGGTAGGTCAAGTTCTGGTTTCCTAGAGGGATTAGATTGAATATCATCATTGGGCAATTGAACCGGTACCTCTACTAATAATATAGGTTGTTCCAGAGTTATGATTGTATGAGTAGCCACCACCGCAGGTAGATGAGGAAGTGATATCATGACTGGTTCTGAGGCTTTGGTGGCTGATTGACCGGATCGGCTTAGTGAATCCAATAATGCCATCTCCCGCCTGGCCAGTAGCTTTGAATTCGCCTCACTTCTGGATAGTTCCTGTTCGTAATTATTCAGATCTGCCATTTGCCTTTCTATAACACCTTGCTGATACCAATGAATGCCGGCCGAAAAAACTATGAGGGCAAGCAATGCTGCATAAGCCATGATGTGACGGAAACGACCTTTGTGGGGCAATCGCTCATTTAAAGACGCATGTACCTTATGCCGATTGAAACGGATACCATCCGGTAGCTCCTGCTGATCTTTCAAATGACCCTTAAAAATATCATCCAACACGTTCGGTTTCATAGTCTAAGGTTTTAATTTTCTTTTGTAATAATGTGCGCGCTTTGTTAAGTTGTGATCGCGATGTCCCATCTGTAATGTTAAGCAGTGAGGCGATCTCTTTGTGGCTATAGCCTTCAATAACAAAAAGGTTAAAAACGGCCCGGTATCCATCCGGTAACTGACGTACTAATTGTAAGCAGGTCTCATAATTCAGGGCGGCTTCTGCTTCCGGACTTTGACTGATTTGATGTTCCATCGTCAGTAAATTGTCCGGGAAATCTATGCGTTTTTGCTCCCTTAGAAATAATAAGGATTCGTTGATCATGATCTTCGTTAACCAGCCTTTCGTAGCCTTTTCGTTTTGATGATCAAAGCTATTCAAGTGCTCATAGGCTTTTATGAAACCGCGCTGTAATACCTCTTCGGCATCAAACTCCGACGCAACATATCGGAGCACCAGCAGAAAGAGCTGATCGGCATACTGTCGATATAAAGCATCGAAAAATTTCTTTTTATTGCGCTTGAATAAGGTTAGCATTAAGTCTTTGTTTTGTAGCAATAGAATACATAAAGATGTGTAAACGTTG
>JAEINY010000054.1 GCA_016342595.1 Marinilabiliaceae bacterium | reverse complement strand
TGTTAATTCCAGTATATTGGAAATCGTGCCATGGCTTGTTGTTTGATCTGAATGGACAGGCCATGAAGTGATCCTTAAATCTGCTGTTTATGCTTAACCAAACACCCTATCGTCCCACTCACAAAATCCGGATTGTTACCGCTGCTTCGCTTTTTGATGGCCATGATGCGGCCATTAATATCATGCGACGTATTATGCAATTTTCCGGAGCTGAAGTCATTCACCTGGGCCATAACCGGTCTGTTCAGGAGATCGTGGATTGTGCCATTCAGGAAGATGCGCAAGCCGTGGCTGTCTCATCTTATCAGGGAGGGCATGTGGAGTATTTCAAATACATGAGAGAGCTACTCAATGAAAAGGGTGGGACTCACATTAAGATATTTGGTGGAGGTGGCGGTGTTATTCTGGCAGATGAAATGGAAGCCTTGCAAAACTATGGCATCACACGACTCTACTCGCCCGATGATGGCCGTGAAATGGGTTTGCAAGGCATGGTGAATGAAGTGCTGCAACTATCGGATTTCAATCCATGGGATAATTTTGAACTGTTTGAACTGTTACCCAGGCATACTCAACCCGAAAGCATTGCCCGGATCATATCCATTTTAGAAAATAATGTGCCCGCGGCCGCCTCGGTTAAATTCATGCTGAAAGAGGTGGTGACCGAAAAAGCTGTTCCTGTGATTGGTATTACCGGAACCGGGGGGGCTGGAAAATCCTCCCTGGTAGACGAGCTGGTGAGGCGATTTTTGTTGGATGATCCGGACTTAAAAATCGGTATTATCTCGGTAGATCCCAGTAAACGCCGAACAGGTGGCGCACTGTTGGGCGATCGTATCCGGATGAACAGCATTCATCATCCCAATGTGTATATGCGTTCTATGGCGACACGTGGTGTCAGTTTATCATTATCGGGTCACCTCGATGATTCAATAGACGTTTTGAAAGCTGCCGGTTTTGATCTTATCCTGTTGGAGACTTCTGGTATTGGACAATCGGATACACAAATAACCGATTACTGTGACATTGCCTTGTATGTGATGACACCCGAATTTGGGGCACCCAGTCAATTGGAGAAGATAGATATGTTGGATTTTGCCGATTTCGTCCTCATTAATAAAGCGGATAAACGAGGAGCGCAAGATGCCTTTCGGGATGTGAAAAAGCAGTTTCAGCGTAATCACATGCGTTGGACCGAACCGGTTGATGAGATGCCGGTTTATTTAACGCATGCCTCCCTCTATTTTGATGAAGGGATTAATGGGTTTTATGGTGATTTATGCAATAAATTGAAGGATGATTATCCGCAACGATTTACAAAAAAAACAGCGATCACCTTTAAGAGTGCTGCCATAAATTCGATTATTCCCGGTGAGCGGAGTCGTTACCTGGGTGAAGTCACTGAAACTGTGAGGCAGTATAATCAACAAGTAGAAACCCAATCGCTTATTGCCGGGAAGTTATTTGCGGTAAAAGAAACCATTCAATCGCTCAAGGGCAATACGCTTGTTTTGGCCGCTCTGCAAAAGCAAGCTGATGATTATCAAAATCAATTAAATCCTGAAAACCTGAAATTACTCACTGAGTGGGATGAAAAGCGAAAGCGCTTTTCCGGTGATCACTATTCGTTTAAAGTAAGGCATAAAGAGATACAGGTCGATACTACCTTCCGGTCGCTGTCGCACTTAAGCATTCCGAAAATTGCGTTGCCCCGTTATAAGAATTGGGAAGATCTGCTGCGGTGGCAGTTGAAAGAGAATCTACCCGGTGAGTTTCCTTTTGCGGCTGGTGTGTTTCCTTTTAAACGCGAGCAGGAGGATCCAACACGCATGTTTGCCGGTGAAGGATCACCCGAACGCACCAATAAACGGTTTCATTATTTATCCAAAGATCAAAACGCCATTCGTTTGTCCACGGCTTTTGATTCGGTGACTTTGTATGGTGAAAACCCTGATCAGAGACCCGATATCTATGGTAAAATTGGTAACTCAGGGGTGTCGGTGGCGACGCTGGATGATGCCAAGAAACTCTATTCCGGGTTTGATTTGTGCGCCTCCCTCACTTCGGTCAGCATGACGATTAACGGCCCGGCACCCGTCATGATGGCTTTTTTTCTGAATGCAGCCATTGATCAGCAATGTGAAAAATACATCCATCGGAAAGATTTTGTGGAGGAGGTACAAGAGAAGATTCGTCAAAAGTATGTGCATGCAGAAAAGGATCGTATTGGCTATGTGGGTGAGATGCCGGTGGGGAATGATGGATTGGGTCTTTTGCTTTTGGGAATATCGGGTGATGAGGTGCTGCCCAAAGAGGTGTATGCTAAAATTAAAAAAGATACTTTATCAGCAGTTCGAGGTACGGTGCAGGCCGATATACTGAAAGAAGATCAGGCACAGAATACTTGTATTTTCTCCAGTGATTTTTCCTTGAAGCTGATGGGGGATGTGCAAGCTTATTTTATCGATCAAAATATCCGCAATTTTTATTCGGTGTCAGTATCGGGGTATCACATTGCTGAAGCAGGTGCCAATCCGGTGACGCAATTAGCTTTCACCTTAGCGAATGGTTTTACCTATGTGGAGTATTACCTGTCGCGGGGGATGCACATTGATGATTTTGCACCCAACCTGTCGTTTTTCTTTTCCAATGGCATTGATCCGGAGTTTTCCGTCATTGGGCGGGTGGCCCGTCTTATTTGGGCCAAGACGATGAAGTATAAATATGGGGCCAATGAGCGCTCTCAAAAACTGAAGTACCACATTCAAACATCAGGACGATCGTTGCATGCCCAGGAGATTGAGTTCAACGATATCCGCACCACGCTTCAGGCCTTGTATGCTATTTACGACAATTGCAATTCGTTGCATACTAATGCCTACGATGAAGCCCTTACCACACCGACGGAGGAGTCTGTGCGCCGGGCTCTGGCCATTCAGATGATCATCAATCATGAATTGGGCCTGGCCAAGAATCAAAACCCCTTGCAGGGCGCCTTTATTATTGAGGAGTTAACCGATTTGGTGGAAGAAGCTGTTTTGATGGAGTTCGACCGCTTGAATGAGCGAGGAGGCGTGTTAGGGGCCATGGAAACCAATTATCAACGCAGTAAAATACAGGATGAGTCCTTGCATTATGAGCATTTGAAGAACAAGGGAGACCTGCCCATCATGGGGGTGAATAGGTTTTTGTCAAAAGCAGGATCACCAACGATTTTACCACAGGAAGTGATTCGAAGCACCCTGGATGAGAAGCAAAATCAATTGGCCCACCTGGAGGATTTTCATCAGGTTCATCAGCAGGAAGCCAAGGGCGTTTTAAAAGAACTCAGGGCTGTTGCGCTAAGTGGTGAGAATCTGTTCTATTATTTAATGGAAGCAGTAAAGGTGTGCTCCCTGGGGCAAATTACGCAAGCCTTGTATGAGGTAGGTGGTCAGTACCGTCGAAATATGTGAGTTGGCCGGTTTGTTTTTCGGCTGCCTTTGATGGAAAGGAGGTGCCGGCATTCAGAATTTCTCTGGGACTGCCATTCTGTTGTCCGGTCTTGGTTTTTTTGATAATTCATCAAATTGTTACACTGAGTTTCGGAGAAAAAGCAATAAGGGCACAGAGTATTTTCATTAGTAAGGTAGTAATAGTTTTCTTCATTATATTTAAAAGGCTCTGTGACCGTTTTCTTTTCCTGAACTTTGAGGACTCCGTGTAACACTTACTTTAAAAAAACACACAAATACAGTCAGGTTATTCCAACACAATTCCTAAGTGGTGAAATACCCTTGTGATACAATCTTGATTTAATAACTATTGAATCGAACTCAGGTTATCAAAACACTTTTATCACTTGTTTTTGCACTTGGGAGTGGTATTTTGTTACTATTTCTGAATAAAAGGTAGTTTGGTCATGCATTCCGGCACTCCGATGCTATGCTTGTTTGCAATGAAGGGCATTCTTCTGCCTTGTTACGGTGTTTGGTCACTTTCTTGCTACACTTATTTGCAATAAGGGATGTTCTTCCATCTGGGTAGGTTATTCTTCTACTTTTGGAGTGTATTCTTCCAGTCGGGTGGCTTACTCCGGCACTTTTTGCTAATTTATTTGGCAAAATTTGCCACTGTCTATGCATTGAGATGTTCTGCAGGGGGCAACTAAGGTTCGATGCCGGGCAGGAGTAACAGCGCATACCACGCAGCTCATGTAAAAGGGCTGGTCCAGTGATGTGTTCAGGCTTGATGTAGCACCGGATAGGTATCGGGCCCCAAGTCTGAAGTATAGGGGCACAATCAATGCTTTAATGATTCATAATGATGAGGTGTACCGGCCCGCTTTTACTGATGGGTGTTTCACCATTATAGCCGGTGGCATCCACCTGGTAGAAATAGACCCCCGGTTCGGCTTTACGGCCGCCAATACGGCCATCCCATCCTTCATCCGGACGGGAAGTTTGAAATACTTTACGGCCCCACCGGTTATAAATAATCATGGAGAATGTTTTAACGGAATTATAATGCACTCTAAATTCATCGTTATTACCTGGGCTACTGAATGGGGTAAAGGCGTCGGGGATGAGTACTTCAAAGTCATTCAGCTTAAATACGGTGGCAACGTCATAGCGTACCGAATCTTTACAGCCCGACGTCGGATGACTCACAATGTTGGTCACCGCATAATTTCCGTTCTTGCGAAACACATACACCGGATCGGGTACAAAATCACTGCCCCCATCTTTAAAATCCCACTCATAATACCAATCGTAATAGTCATTTTCCCCTTTGGTATATTTGGGCTTAAAACGCACCGTCATGGGCGCTGACCCGCTGGATCCTTCCTTTTGACCTTCGTTGTCAGATGGATCGTCGATCTCCCATTCATATTCGGGATTGACTGCTATGGCCGTATAGTCGTTGGTCAGGCTGTAGTCACCGAACACCGAATTGGTGACGGATACGGTATATTCAGTGTCGGCCAAAGGAGCTGTAATGCTGGTAGTTCGGTCAGTTTTTCCATCTATTGCATCTTCCTTTTCTTCGGGGGTGGGGATTGAACTCCAGGTGTAAACCGCCTCATGATCGGCCATAATGGGCCCGTTGGTTCCTTTGTGATTATAATAGATTAATCCGTTGCTCACCTCTTGTTTGAGTGTGTAACACTGATCGCTGTTGCCAATGATTATCTCCAGCTTGCTATTATCGGGTTGAAAAGTCCAGCAATAATAATTTTCAGGTGTACTCATGCCATCATCCACCAATACCCGATAGCCATTAGCTTCGGTGATGAAGAGCGATGAGGTACTTCCGCTTTCGGTTTTTAGTAAAAGATCAAATTCTTCAGTTGTTGTATTGTATTTATACCATTGAAAGGTGTAACTCACACCACCCATGGGTAACATGCTTAGTTGCGCGTTGTTGATGTTTTCAAAATAGTAAATGGGATCATCGGGGTAATTGTTGGGATAGTCGGTCATCTTATCACCAGGGATCGCACCAGGAGCAGTAATCTTGCCCTGAGCCAGGGATGGCAGATAGGATAGGAGACTAAATAGTATGAGTAGCGTGGCTGTTTTCATCTTGTGTAACATATATCTGTTGATAATATAGAAGCTGGTGTTAAGTCAGGGATCATCTTCGGGTAATTATCCAGGATTATATAAATCATCAATTTGTTAATCCTTTCCCCGATAACTATCGGGGTTTTACCTTTTCACTTTTACCTTTTCACTCTAGACTTCTCACCGGTAGCTTCTGACTTCAAATTTATAATAAATCTTTATAACGATGAAACCCTAGCGATTATTACATGGATACAACTGGATGTTTCAGACCGCCTTAAGAATAAAAATTTACTGGGTGATAAAATCTACTTGTCTTGAAATTAACTTCCCACTTTCTGTCGGAATCTAAAATGAACTTATATTTTTGCAGAAGCGTTTAATAAATCAAACAAAGAAGCGAGGGATTGTGCAAGATTATTTAGAAGGACTCAATGAAGCTCAACGAGCTGCAGTAGAACAAACAGATGGACCGGCATTGGTTATTGCGGGGGCAGGATCGGGTAAAACCCGGGTGTTGACCTATCGTATTGCCCACTTGTTACGGCAAGGCGTAAAGCCCTATCGAATTTTGTCCTTAACGTTTACCAATAAAGCGGCCAAGGAGATGAAGGAGCGGATTGCTACCGTGGTGGGGGCTGATATGGCCAGTGGTTTGTGGATGGGCACGTTCCACTCCATTTTTGCGCGTATTCTCCGATATGAATCCAAGGTATTGGGCTACCCCTCTTCTTTTACCATTTATGATACGACTGATTCGAAGAATTTAATCAAGAGTATTGTGAAACGGATGAAGTTAAACGAGAAAGCTTATAAGCCGGGAGCGGTGTTGTCGTGTATCTCATCAGCTAAGAATGATTTAGTAACCCCCGTTGCTTATGCCCGTGATCCCAATCGGATGGAAGGGGATAAGGCCTCTCAAAAGCCGATGGTTCATGAGATTTATGCCCGCTACATGCGTGACTGTTACAAATCGGGGGTTATGGATTTTGATGATTTGTTGCTTAACACCAATATCCTGTTTCGCGATCATCCGGAGATATTGAAAAAGTATCAGAGTCATTTTGATTACGTCATGGTGGATGAGTATCAGGATACCAATTTCTCGCAATACCTCATTATAAAAAAATTGGCGGAGCAGCATCACAATATCTGTGTGGTAGGTGATGATGCCCAAAGTATTTATAGTTTTCGGGGCGCTAAGATTGAAAATATTCTGAATTTCCGGAACGACTATCCGGGCTACAATCTTTTTAAACTGGAACAAAATTACCGCTCCACACAAACCATTGTGAATGCTGCCAATAGTATCATTTCGAAGAATCAGAAACAGATTCAAAAAAATGTCTTCTCGGCCAACTCAGTGGGTAATCCCATCAAGGTGATAAAAGCCTACTCGGATGTGGAAGAAGGATTTATTGTGACCAATGATATCTTTGAAAAGCGGATGCGCGAGCAGATCGAGTTTAAAGATTTTGCCATTTTGTATCGGACCAATGCGCAATCCAGGGTGCTCGAGGAGGCCCTTCGGAAAAAGAATTTGCCCTATAAAATTTACGGTGGTCTTTCTTTTTATCAGCGCAAAGAAATTAAAGATGTGTTGGCGTACTTCCGTTTGACAGTCAATCCAGCGGATCAGGAAGCCTTGAAACGAGTGATTAATTACCCCACCCGTGGAATTGGAAAAACCACTGTGGAGCGCTTGGAAGTTGCTGCCAATGCTACCGGTCGTAGCATGTGGGACATTATTATTAATCCCAGCATGACCCAAACAGGGCTGAATGCCGGGGCACTCAAAAAGTTGACTGCGTTTGCTGCGATGATAGCCCGGTTTGCGGCGCAGTTGCAACAAATTTCGGCCTATGAGTTAGCGGCTGAAATTGCTTCGGCCAGTGGGATTATGCGTGATCTGCATGAGGATAAATCCATCGAAGGACAAGGACGGATGGATAATGTGGACGAATTATTGAATGGTATCAAAGAGTTTACGGCGACTAAATTGGAGGAAGGTGAGAACGCGAATTTGGTGAACTTCCTGGAAGATGTGGCGCTGCTCACGGATCAGGATAATGAAAAGGAAGATGATATCAATAAAGTGACCTTAATGACCATTCACTCGGCTAAAGGACTCGAATTTAAAAATGTTTACATTGTGGGTGTTGAAGAAGGCTTATTTCCTTCTCTTCAGTCCATTGACAGTGAGAAGGGGCTGGAGGAGGAGCGCCGTCTGTTTTACGTGGCGGTTACCAGGGCCGAAGATAGTGCGACGATCTCATTTGCCCGGAGCCGCTATAAATATGGTGAATTGACCTTTAGTCGCCCCAGTCGTTTCATTGGTGATATTGACCAAAACTTTCTGGATGTGAATGCGGAGGATATCATCAGTCAGCCTCAGGCAGCACCTTTTGGCAACAAACCCTTTTCTGACAGATCGGTCCCCGGACGTTCGTTCAAATCGGTGTCTAACCAATCGGCTCGACCCAAAATTAATCTCAACTATAGTGCATCAGATTCCAAACCGAAGGTGAATTTAAATTATAATTCAGCATCACCCGATGAGGTGGCAGTGGGAATGAAAGTTGAGCACGAGCGATTTGGGAAGGGAGAGGTGATAAATCTGGAAGGCGATCCACCCAATAAAAAGGCAACAGTTATGTTTCAAAATGCTGGTCAAAAACAATTATTACTCAAATTTGCCAAACTAAAAATTTTGACTTAGTTTTGCCACATACAGTTCCCTTTCCGAAAAAGCGAATAGTGTAACCTACCACGTAGGGATTTAAAATATGATTCCAAACAAAACAGCCAACCTCTTAGGGTTTAAAAAAGTGAAAGCTTAATTACTATTGATGGATTACAATTCAAATCGTACCAAATTGGTCTTGCCCGAGTATGGTCGCCACATTCAAAAAATGGTTGATCATGCCGTTGCCATTGAAGACCGTGAAGAGCGCATGAAATGCGCCAAGACCGTAATTGGCATTATGGGCAACATGTTTCCGCATTTGCGTGATGTCAGTGATTTTAAACATAAACTTTGGGATCATTTGGCAATCATGGCCGATTTCAAATTGGATATTGACTTTCCTTATGAAGTGCCAAAGCCTGACACCTTATACCGTCGTCCGGAGAAGGTACCTTATCGGGATAGCGGGATTAAGTTTAAGCATTATGGTCAACTCATTCAGGAGATGATTGGGAAAGCCATCGACATTGTTGACGATGAAGAGCGTAATCAGTTAATCGCACTGATTGCTAATCATATGAAAAAGTCGTTGTTTTTATGGAATAAGGATTCAGCAACTGATGACCGCATAATCAATGATATTCACCGTTTGTCAAAAGGAAAATTAAAGGTGGATGAAAATCTTAAAATTCCTGATTTTAAGGATACACAAAATCGAGCACGGCAAAAAAAACGTGTACCTAAACGCGTAGGCGACAAAAACAGATAATTTTAGGCGACACAAATTCGCATTTTAATGAATAGTTTTGAAATTGAAGGCGGCTATCGCCTAAATGGTGAAATAATACCGCAAGGGGCCAAAAATGAGGCTTTACAAGTTATTTGTGCCGTCCTGCTTACCAAGGAAAAAGTAATCATTCGCAATATTCCGGATATTCTGGATGTGAACAATCTGATTGATCTCCTGGAGCAAATGGGAGTGAAAATCAATCGCATTGATAGAAATACCTGTGAGTTTCAGGCTGCAGATATCAATCTTGAGTTTCTGCAAACTTCACATTTTAAGCAAAAAGCCTCTTCATTAAGAGGTTCCATTATGATTATGGGACCTTTGTTGGCACGTTTGGGAAAAGCTTACTTTCCGAAGCCGGGAGGTGATAAAATTGGACGGCGGCGACTGGATACCCATTTTATCGGATTTGAAAAATTGGGTGCTAAGTTTAATTTCGACGAAAAAGATATCTTTTATACGGTTGAGGCATCACAGATGAAAGGTACCTACATGTTGCTCGATGAAGCCTCAGTAACCGGGACCGCAAATATATTAATGGCCGCTGTTTTAACCCCTGGAAAGACCACTCTCTACAATGCGGCTTGTGAGCCCTACTTGCAACAGTTGAGTAAGATGATGATTTCAATGGGTGCCAAAGTAAGCGGTGTTGGATCTAATCTGTTGTCAGTTGAGGGTGTTGAGGTACTCAACGGTTGTGATCACACGATTCTGCCTGATATGATTGAGGTCGGCAGTTTTATTGGTATGGCAGCCATGACAGGATCTGAAATCACGATAAAAGATGTTGGGCTGGAGCATTTGGGAATCATTCCACTTTCCTTTCAGCGGATGGGTATTGATCTGCAGGTAAAGGGTGATGATATTTACATTCCTGCTCAGGATCATTATGAAATAGAAACATTTATCGATGGATCTATTATGACCATTGCTGATGCACCGTGGCCAGGATTAACCCCTGATTTGCTAAGTGTGTTTTTAGTGGTGGCTACACAAGCAAAAGGAAGTGTCTTGATTCATCAGAAAATGTTTGAAAGCCGCCTTTTCTTTGTAGATAAATTGATTGATATGGGGGCGCAAATAATTTTATGCGATCCTCACCGTGCTACTGTAATTGGCTTGAATAAAGATAATTCACTACGAGGTGCAACAATGACTTCGCCGGATATCCGGGCTGGGGTGGCATTATTGATTGCCGCTCTCTCTGCTAAAGGGAAGAGCGTAATTCAAAATATTGAGCAGATTGATCGGGGGTATCAAAATATTGATGAACGGTTACGAAATCTTGGAGCTCGCATAAGAAGAATAAATGAATGATAGATGTCTGGTGTATGTTTTCAACTTTATTAGATTTCTAATATGAAATAATAGATATAAGGCTCCAATTTTTTGGAGTCTTTTTGTTAGTGTCTTACTGCTGATAATCTTGTATTATTTGGCAGGATATTGTTTTTGGGTTTATTGGAATGATGAATATTGATTAACGATTTGTGATTTAAGAATTCGACGTTCTTCATTTGTTGATGGATATTCATTATTTGGTTCTGGCTCGTTCAGGTTAGGGATCTTTCCTAAATACCTGAATTCAATTTTTTTTCAAGAAATTTGGGGCAACATAAATTTCTTCATTTAATAAAGGTCAATCTTTTTTTTTCAAATTAGTGATGAACAGGCTCTTTAGGGTTTCGTTTTTTCACATTTTTTAAGGTTATTAACATTTTTAGGGTACGAAAATTGGTTCCTTCGCATATGGTAAAAGGTTGGTATAGAGGTTTTAATAAATTTCAAGATACAATATAAAAATATATTCTAATTATCCTATAGACAGGGATTTGCGTTTTGTTTTTTTGCATCATAAATTTGTACCCACAATTGAATCGCTAATCAGATATTACCGCATGTTCATCTAAAAAAACAGCATACTACATGTTTTTTTAGAAACTTTACACTCGATTTATTTAATCAAAACACAAACATATGAAGCAGCTAAAAATTATATTAGCTACTATTTTTGTTGGGTTAGGATTTTTATCCTTTATGAATGAAACCCAGGTGCCAGCCATTGGACTGGAAATAGGTGATAAAGCACCTTTCATTCATACAACACTCATTCAGGGAGAGCCATTTGAACTTGATTCACTTCAAGGTAAGATGGTGATTCTTAACTTTTGGGCATCATACGATGCCCCGTCTCGTATGAATAATTTTCAACTCAATCAGATTCATTCAAGTTACCAGGATACCCGCTTCCATAAAGGTCAAGACCTGGAAGTTGTTAGTATTTCGTTGGATCGATTTCACTACCCATTACAATTAGCTATTCAACAAGATGAGACGGCACATTTTAGGCATGTCTGTGATTTTTTGGGAATTGATGGACCCATTGCCAGGGCATTTGAGGTGGATGCACCTGTTAATCTTCTGATTGATGGTCACGGTCGTATTTTGGCTAAGGATACCTCATTAGAGAAAATTGAAAAATCATTGGCATTTCTGGCAAGGTATTAGTTTGTTTTTTATTAAAAAAAGGCATTATGGGTAAATTTACACGATTAAAATTCATTCCTCTGTTACTTCTTCTGGCAGTTTTTTCTATCAATGCGTTAGGACAGGTTAAGGAAGGTATTGACATTGGTCAGAAAGCACCTGATATCAAACTTAAGAATCCGGATGGTAAAACGATTGCTTTGTCGGAGTTAAAAGGACAAATGGTATTGATTGATTTTTGGGCCAGTTGGTGTGGGCCTTGTCGGAGAGAAAATCCTAATGTTGTTTCTGCGTACGATGCATTTAAAGAAGAGTCTTTTAAAGAAGGAAAAGGCTTTACTGTTTTTGGTATTTCGTTGGATAAAAAGCAACAGGCCTGGAAACAAGCAATTGCTGCTGATAATCTAAAATGGGAGTATCATGTGAGTGATTTAGCCGGATGGCAAAGCAGACCTGCCCGAATGTATAATGTGAACGGAATTCCAGCCAACTTTTTAATTAATAAGGATGGAATTATTGTGGCGAAAAATCTGCGTGGGATCGAATTGCATAATACATTGAAGCAATTGTTAAAATAAGGCTTTTAAAAAAGATAGCGAAGGCAGTTTAGTCATCTGACTAAACTGCCTTTTGTCATTTTAACAGCATTGTGTTGTTTTGATTCTGTCAAACTGTCAATTTGTCCCAATTAAGTAGCTTGGCAAAAAAATTGTATAAGTTTGCTGGCTGATAAAGGATCATGAGCTTAATTACCCTTATTTATCAGCTGGGATAAATGGAACAGTATAACGAGTAAAAAAAAAACGAATATATATGGTCAAAAAGACATCTAAAAAGCAGGACGTGAAAGAGGAAACAAAAGCAGCTGAGCAAGAGACTCAGGAAACAGTGGTGAATGAAGAGTCTGCTGATAATAGCGTTGAATGTGAAGAAAAAACAGATGAGCCTGTCGTAGAGGAGCCTGTGATAGATGAGTTGGCTCTGTTAAAAGACAAATTGACAGATGCTAATGATAAATACCTTCGTTTATCTGCTGAGTACGATAATTACAGAAAACGTACTTTGAAAGAAAAAATGGAGCTTATGAAAACGGCCGGAGAATCTATTATTCTTAGTTTGTTGCCTGTTATTGATGATTTCGACCGGGCAATGGCACATATGGATGAAGCTAAGGATACAGAAGCTGTGTTGGAAGGCATGAAGCTAATTCATAATAAATTCAAAGATTTTCTGTCTCAAAAAGGAGTACAAGAAATTGAAGCCAAAGAAAAAGAGTTTGATACAGACCTGCACGAAGCAGTAACTAAGATACCTGCTCCAACCGAAGAGATGAAAGGAAAAGTAATTGATTGCATTGAGAAAGGATATACTTTACAGGAAAAGGTGATTCGCTTCTCGAAAGTAGTAGTTGGGGAATAAACATCAAAAGTTATGTCGAAAAGAGATTATTACGAAGTACTGGAAGTATCGAAAAACGCTTCGCAGGAGGAAATAAAAAAGGCTTATCGCAAAAAAGCGATTAAATTTCATCCGGATAAGAATCCTGGTGATCATACGGCTGAAGAGAAGTTTAAAGAATCTGCTGAAGCTTATGAGGTTCTCTCCAATGCTGAGAAACGTCAGCGCTATGATCAGTTTGGTCATGCAGGAATCGGAGGTGCGTCCAGCGGTGGCTTCGGTGGTGGAGGAATGTCTATGGATGATATTTTCTCCCATTTTGGTGATATATTCGGAGGCGGCTTTGGTGGTTTTGGTGGCTTTGGCGGTGGTTCATCTCGCGGTGGACGTCGGGTGAATAAAGGCTCCAATTTACGAGTAAAGGTTAAGCTTAACTTGCAGGAAATAGCCAATGGTGCTGAGAAAAAAATTAAAGTAAAAAAGTACGTCGAGTGTAGTCATTGTAGTGGTTCAGGTGCTGCTAATGGTTCTTCATATAGCAATTGTTCCACTTGTCGGGGAACCGGTCAGGTGACTCGTATCTCGAATACAATTTTGGGCCAAATGCAGACAGCCTCAACCTGTCCTACTTGTGGTGGTGAAGGAAAAATCATTACGAATAAGTGTGCACCATGTGCAGGTGAAGGTATCCTGCGTGATGACGAGGTGATTTCATTGAATATTCCTGCAGGTGTTGAAGAGGGTATGCAACTTTCTGTATCAGGTAAAGGAAATGCCGCACGACGTGGCGGGGTCAATGGAGATTTGTTAGTGCTTATTGAAGAGGAGAAGCATCCTGATTTAATACGCGATGGTAATAATTTGATTTATAACCTTCACATTAGTGTTCCTGATGCAATACTAGGAAAACCTGTTGAAATACCAACAGTAGATGGTAAGGTAAAAGTAAAAGTAGATCCCGGAACTCAACCTGGAAAAATCTTGCGTTTACGCGGTAAAGGTTTGCCAGAAGTGAATAGCTATGGGAAAGGAGATCTTTTGGTGAATATTCAGGTTTTCATACCTACAGATTTATCAAAAGAGGATCGTAAAATAGTTGAGAAACTTCAGGAGTCTGAAGGTTTTAAACCGACTGCGGGAGAAAGTGAGAACTTTTTCAGTAGAATGAGAAATATGTTTGATTAATATTAGAAGAGCTGGTTTAGTCAGCTGTTTCTTTTATATATATTAAAAAAGGAAGACCTGAGTCTTCCTTTTTTTTACCCAAAATTTTATTTTTCTATTTTAAAATTGGCTTCTACCGGATAATGATCAGACAAAAACCAATTTGCTTTCTCATTGTGTACTATTGCACTAACACATGACTCATACAAGGCGGAAGATGCTAGAATATAATCGATTCTTTCATATCGTTTTAGGAGGTTCTCGAAGGATAAGTTATTGACGGAAGCAAGCGCCATTGCTGGGAAAGTGCCTAACTTATTCATTGATAGTATATATTTATGGATAACATCATATAAAGGAAAGGCCAAAAACTCAGATATTACAGCATAATCTAGCTCTGAGTACAACAAATTTCCGTTAATATCATTATCATGATTGCTTTTTTTCAGGTGATCTGCAAATTTGTTTTCCCGATAAAAATGATCATCAAAAGGTGAATGGGCATTAAAATCACCCAACACCATAAATCGGGTATTGTCTTTTCGAATCTCTGTCAACTTTTCCAATAAAACACCTGCTTCTTCGCGTCTTCTTTTGATACTTCCCGGGTGAAGGTGAACAACTAAGAAATCAATACCGGCTGTTTTACAATGTAAAGCACCATGATGCATTCCTTCTTTTATTTTTTCCTTCACTTCTATGGGGAAACGAGATGTTAGTCCTACAGAATAGCCATCTTCTTTTAATAACACATAATATTCATGCCCCCATGCTTTTGCATCTTCTTTTAACTTCTCAGGAGTGTACTTGCATAACTCTTGTAAAGCTACCACATCTGGTTGTTGAGTTGTCATCCAGCTTTGAAGCTCAGCTCTGCGTGCCTGGTCTTTTCCCCAATCAAAACCATTCCAGATGTTATAACTAATGACTTTCAGTGTTTTCTCTTCATCTTGTGAAAAAGAAAAGATCGAAATCAATAATAAATGTAATACTAAAAACAAAGACTTTTTATTCATTTGATAGATTTTTAAAGCTCATTTTAATAAACAGAGAAAGACTTAATAACAGGTTTGCTAATACTATTCTTTATAATTAATCGCACAGCTGTTACCTCAACAGGTTCGAAGCGTGTAATATATTTATGGCCAATACAAGACCCTTCGCAAAGACTCTTCCATTTACCATTCACCCGGCCTTCTACAATAAATTCACGCACTCTTTCTCCTTGTTCAATATTCTCCATGATCACTGTTTGATAAATCAGCTGTTTCTCTGGTAGTCTCAAATATAATTTGTTGCCTGTCCCTTTGGTTTCTGCAATGGGTTTGACAAAACGGTTATTCACTTCATCACCAAATTCTTTTAGTCTTCGGCCATCAGCCTCAGGCATCAATCCATCAGGGTCAGGTGTAAGGCCCAGTATTAATGAGGAGTTATGTCCAACTGAATGATAATACATATCCATCAGATTTTCCAGTGGGTAGATATGGGCTTCATCATTAGGTTCCCAAAACCATTCGTGCCTTCCATTGTGTCCCCTCAATGGGGCATCTGACATGGCTGGCATATAGAAAAGACCATTGGGATCACCATATTTAATAGGTTTAAAACCAATTTCATCACCTCGTTTATCAAACCAGGCAGCATAAGGAAAGGTTCCCCAGCAAGGATATGGCACTTTACCTGACTCACTGCCTCCCCATCGGATATCCGATCGTTGTAGGTTATGATAGAAAATACTATTTGGTTGATACTTTTCGAAGATGGATAATACATCGGGGCCTCCCTGTTCGGGTCCATGTGCACCACCATCGAACCACACAATGGCCAAATCACCATAGCGCGAGCATAATTCCTGTACCATACCCTCGCATATGCGATTATAATGAGCTTGACGATTTTGAGCAAATTGATCTTTGCCACTCACGTTAAAATCATGGATGCCATAAAATGAATTCCACCGGATGCCAATATATATGCCTGGCTTAACACCATATTTATGACAGGAATTGACAAAATCCTGAACGATATCTCCCTTTCCTTCTCTCCATTTCACTGCTTTTAAACAATATGGATTTACGTCACTTTGGTAAAGTGCAAAACCAGTTTCGTGAGTAGCTGTTAATATGGCTATTTTACAGCCCGCATCTTTAGCTACTTTTATCCATTGATCAGTGTCCAATTTCTCTGGATGAAAAATATTATAATCTGGAATGGGTGATATGCGGTTCTTTTTTTGCGTATACTTTTTCCCGTCAAACACATGCAAATCATAATGAAACACAGCCACAAGTTCCGCATTTTGCCAATCTAATTGTGCTTGCGTAGGGATTGGTGTGGAATAGCTTACTTGTGCTTGCGTATCAATCGTTAATCCAAGCAAAAATAAAATTACTAACGAATAAGATATTTTCATTTTCTTGTTACTGTTTTAGTTTCAATACGTAACTCACGGTACAGTCTCCACCATAGATATTACAGCCTGAAGATACATAGAGATAGGCCGGCTTACCGTTAATCATTAAAACCTGGGGTCTCTCAAATTTGGCATAGGTACTGTTTTTTGTTCCATAATGTATAGCAGTCTTTGCCATATCTACATTGGTATAAGCATTTATACGATGATAACCTTTTTCGTAGGTTTCGAAATTAATGCCATCATCTGATGTCCAAAGAATACCGCCACCCTTTTCGATAATCCCATGATTATCGGTTGTTAAAAGAGCAATTTTTTTGTTGTAAACAAAAGCATATCCATCTTCAATCGTTTGATTATTTCGGGTGACTGGGAACGGCATTTGAACATAGGGGCCTTCCAGATTTTCGGCAATCGCTAAACCCATTTTTGCACGTTTTCCATCACTGGATTTAAAATAAAGGTAATAAGCACCATTAGGATGCTTCACAAAGGCAGGATTATTCACCCCATTATTTGCCTTGTGATTCCAATAATTTGAATTTTCAGGAGGAGATAGGATTAATCCTTGTTGACCCATCTTTTCCCATGGACCATTTAGGTCATCAGAAATAGCCATTCCAATTTGTTGATTTGATGGATGAACAGGTCTTTTAGGATTATTATTTGCAATATAGAGCAATACATATTTATCATCCACTTTGTGGATAGTTGGATTATGAGCGCCAAATTGATCCCAGGTATTCTGCCCAGTTCCAGCAATTGCCACATCAGAGAAGACGAAAGGACCCTTTGGCGTTTCACCCACGTAATGTGCAATTTCACTGTGTGAACGCCAGCCCGGATCCACTTTTAACTCACCGGGCCATCGTGCTACAAAAAGATGCGTTTTACCTGCTTCATCAATAATTGGCGAAGTGCCCCAAATTGTATAACCTGGCTCTTCAACCGCCACTCCAATATATGCCCAACGATCGGCAAATACATTTCCAGACTGGGCGCTAGTGGGAATATAAATACACCAGCTCAATAAAATGAACGCTAATGACTTCATGAAATCTTTATTTAACAATGACAACTCCATTATCAGGAATAACAAAAGACTTTACCTTACCATTCTGCAGCTGATAAGCTCCTTTTTTACCTGATTTTCCTTTAATTTCCCCAGCAATCAACAAACCGTCTTTCCATTTCAATCACTCGATCTGTTGAACGATTGCGGCAAAATGCCTGTAAAGTGCTACCAAAGGCAGTTGGTTTAGCTGCTTCTACTGAGTACAACACACCTCTTTTACCTTTCTCCAGATTCTCGTAATTATCTTGCTCCATCACATCAAGCTGAGGCATGTAATCATTTTCTCTCCAGGGATAGCCTCCAATTGTCTTTATGTTTAGTGCTTGCAAACCAATAGCAAACGAGTCGCCTTGAACCACACCGATCGTTTCGCCAATCACTTTATTAATACGCGTAGGAAATGGGCCCCAAATAACTAATTCAACCTTTTCAACATCAGAAACAGACAGTACTTCAAAACAAATATGTGAAGATTTAAAATCTGTTTTAACCGAGGCAGAAAGACCATCTTTATATCCTAGTGTTATCAATTGTTCTGCTTCATTGTAAGACGCACTTTGTGGATAAAGTATTTCATTACAAACACGTATTGAAAGTAAAGGAGCAATGGTATCGTAGTTGGCACAATAATTATCGCCAGTCCTAATATCTACTAATTCGGTTACATAACCGCTTTTATCAATAACTACTTTAAAATCATCCGAATTTAGTTGGATCATATGAGTATCATTTATACATGACACCAGTATGAATATACCTATAAAAACAAGATGGTTAACTATTTTAAACATCGTTTTATGTTTTACGCGCTTTTGTATATTACTTGTTATCAATCATATAATCAATACGTGTGTCGTAATTTGTATAATGCCGATATTTTTTATTAACCATCCAAAGTACAACAGTTTTATCACCTTTCTTCATATTTTTAGGTACTATTGGTCTCACATTATCGAATTCTGAATTTTGAGTTATTGGGGTAATATCCCATGTTTTGCCATTATCGTGTGTCACTCGTTTTTCTATTTCGAAAACACCTTTAATAGTTCTTGATACATAAATGATTTCCGGTTTTAAAGGGTGAAATGTCATACCTGCAGAGTAATGTGGCTCTGGTTCATTTTTACCTTCCGGTGTTTGTGGGAACCACTTACCCGAATTACATATCTGATGATCCATCCATTTTTCACCATCAAAGGCAGCGTAATGATAGAGGTGTTTTGTTTCTTCAGGATAACGGGCATACAAAATAACCGGACGGTCTTTTTTATCTACAGCGATATCATAAATCCATGCTCTTCCTTTTTCTTTGGTCGCTTTATAGACTACCGTTGCATCTTTAGGTTCAAAAGGAATATCTTTCATATCACAAATCTTGGTTCCGTCAGCCTTCCAGAAAGCCCTTTTTTCATAACAGGCATAATAGACTGAATTGGTTGCCTCGTCTCTTGGGTGACCATCGGTAAAAACGATGTGTATTTTAGATCGACCATCTGAATAGTAGCGTACATATGGACGGTTGGTATTTTTAAATACTTTATCGGATATAAACACTTTACTTTTTGTGAAGGTATGACCTTCATCATCCGACCAGGCAATGTTGGGCTTAAAGCCTGTCCATCGGCCAAAACAGTACAAGCGTTCCTTTTCTTTAGATAGAAGAGCCGGATTTGCATAGGTTACACGTTTATTGGGATAGCGTTTCAGTTCATCAGCATCAAATATATCATGAGTAGCAGTGGAGCTGAAATTCAAGGTGGTCTTATTGGGAGCTAGACGATTAACCCGAACTTTCTGGTCGTAATGTTTCGAATAGATCATTAAGACCTCTTTGCTTTTAAGCTCGACAAAGGCCGGATTGGCATGATCATCCTTTTCCAACTGAGGTGTAATGGTTTGAATTTGTTTATTACCACTCTCAAGATTTAAGATGGCGGCTTGCAATGTTCCATCTGCAGTAATCCAGCCAGTAACAATTTCGTTACTATTGTTGTGTTTATAGATAGCACCCGGTGCAGAGAACCAGCACCATGCACCATCATTACTTAATGTTTTATTCTTATTTTGTCCTGATGTAAAAGGTACACTCAAAACAAAAACCAGAAGTAATAAAACTGCTTTTTTCATTATTTTTTTATTTGAATTATCGATCAGTTATTTTTGAACAGAACTAATTTTCAACACCCAGGCATGTTTACATACTTGTTGGTTCTGCAATGATTCTGGTATGTCAATCGCACATCCATTGCCTACTTTCTCCCATTTTAAATCTCCTTTTGTTCCCAACATTGAGATCGTGGCATTGTCAGATGGAAAAAGAGATGATAGCCAAACCTTCGAAGGGATATGAGTTTCATTTTTATCACCCATATAAGTCGCATAAACGACTTTTGTTTCTTTATTTTGTGTTAATGCCACTTTTCCATCTTTGTAAGGTGCTATGGGCCGGGTTTTATAGATGGCTTCGCCATTCACATCCATCCATTGCCCCACTTCATCTAGCAAGGTATAGGCTTCCTCATCAAACTTACCGGTAGGATCTGGTCCAATATTTAATAACAAGTTACCACCTTTCGACACGATATCTATGAGTGTATGGATCACCTGGCGTGATGTTTTGTACTCTCTGATTTCGCGCCACGACCAGCCATCTTTACCTCCTGTAAGACATGACTCCCATGGTACAAGAACAGCTTCCTCAGGCACGCGGTTTTCGGGGGTGATATAATTTTGATAAGGTCCTTCAACGGCGCGGTCAACCACGATTAAACCTGGTTGTTTAGCTCTGGATTTTTTCACTATTTCACCCATGCGCAAGTCCTGGCTTTGTAGGTTAAATTGTTTAAATCCTTTTTGTGCACGATAGGCCCAAAGTTGTTGTTCTGTATATGGTTGAACCTAACCGCCATCGAGCCATAATATATCAACTTTACCATAATCAGTCATCAGTTCATCAATCTGGTTGTGGGTATATTGCACAAAATTCTCCCAGCGATCAGGGTACTTTTCAATGCTGTAATTAGGATTTCGATCTGCTGTGGCATTATCAGGCGTCCAGAAATTGGGGGAGTGCCAATCTGGTTTTGAAAAATAGGCTCCAATCATAAAGCCTTCACTTCTAAAACTATCAAAAATCTCTTTTGTAACATTGGCTTTAGGGTGGCTGTGGAAAGGAGTTTTTGAACCTGTTATTTTATAATCGGAGTACTTTGTATCGAACATGGCAAAGCCATCGTGATGCTTGGTAGTAAATACCATATATTTCATTCCTGCCCTCTTGGCAGCCTTCACCCATTTCTTTGGATTAAAATTAACGGGATTAAAAGTGGTTTGCAGGTTTTCATAGTCGAGCTTGTATTGTGCGTAGTTGTCGTTATTACGGAAGCGTTTGATCCATTCTTCATCTTCACCGCAAATAGACCATGACTCAATAATCCCCCACTGACTATAAATCCCCCAATGCATCATTAAGCCAAATTTTAAATCTTGCCAGTGTTCTATATTCTCCAAAACTATTGGATCTGTTTCAGGTGTATATTTTTGTTTTTCCATCTGCGCGAAACAATTTGCACTAACGAATAGCAAAAAAAGAATAAAAATGATGGAATAGAAATGTCTCATAATTCCACGGGTATTAATGCTCATATTCATTACTCTTAAATGTTAAAACTAGAATGTAACTACTAACATATTCTCTAATTGAGAAAACTCATTCATCAACTCATGAAAGTACTTCAAAGTAACATATTAATAGAAGTAAGGAGAGTAGCCTATATTGCAATTTGGTGCATTCATGTTAATTTTTTTAATATTTAATTATAGTTCGTTTATACAATATGGAATTCCTTGTCGTGATAATTGGAAATATGTATTTATATTAAAAGATTAATGTCATTATGTTTTGTGTTTTATGTTGGGTTAGAAGGTGTATACAGCTACTCGACTATCGGAGATGTGAAAGTTGAATTATTTGCTTTATAGGTGCTTGTAGTTGCTAGTGAGGTTAAGTGTATAAAATACAGTTAATTAACTGTTGAATGTATTGCTTTAAGCGCTTATTGCGGAAATCATAAATGCATGAGTGTTTTGGAAATTGCTTGCCTGTTAGCCACATATAAGCAATGCTTTCGATCAGGGCATCCTCCATTTTGCGGCATTGTTTCAATTTACTTGTAATGTAACCCTACTAGTCAAAGGCACGTAACACACGGCTAAACGGAAAAGATAGGGGAGTATGAAAAAGTATTGGGGATATTTTCTGGCAGTTCTATTGCTGGGAGGGTGTATTGGCGATGAGTTCGATACCGACAAATTATCAGATGACATTAGTATTTCACCGGGCATTGCATTACCACTTGGATATGCAGAGCTCAGCATGAAGGACATTCTTTCAGAAGAAACCGATAATGTGAAATATTATAAAGACGAAAATGGGAATGAGCGCATCCTGCTTTATCAAAACAATGATTCGTTGAGTTATCTGGGAGTGAATGACTTTTTTGAACTACCAGAGACTTCATTGGAGGTGCCGGTTTATTTTGCAGGTTTTAAGGCGGAGAATATTCCTCCTATAGATGGAATGATGGATTTCTCAATCCCAAATGCCAGACTTTCCAGTATGGAGATTTCGTATACTATAAATTTGACAGGTTCCAATTTTGCTGTCCCGGTTAATATTTCCATGTATTTTCCTACCATAAATGAGCAGTCCGGAGGACGAACCATCACAACGCAGTTAAGTGGTGATCAAAATGTAAGTTTTTCCTTTTCTAATGATACAGTGGTATTAATCGATGAATTATTACCTGTATCACTAACAGTTTTACCTGCCGTGGATATGGATATATATCCGAACGAAATAGGATCACTCACCTTAGGTATGAATGATGTCGAGTTTTACCGGGTAAAAGGTATAATGACAGAAACTGCTGTCTCTATTGATGAAGATATGTATGAATTGGATCTGGATGTTTTAAATGAATTTCCTGATGGTATTACCTTTGCTGATCCTCGGTTACATCTGATATCAAATAACTCCACACCATTTAAGGGGATTATTTCTTCTGAGTTTAAAGGTAAAACAGAATCAGGTGTGATGATTGATTTGGCCACTGAACCTATTCCTATCAAGATATCAGCCAATGATGCTCTTAAAGCCTGTGTAATCGATACCACCACATTAGATAAATCTAATTCTAATCTTAAGACTTTTATGGAAGGATTGCCTGAAAAACTCTATTACAATGGCGATTTAGTATTGAATCCGGGAGGGGAATTAGCGGAAGAGATTGAGCTGGATGAAACAGATCGTATCTATGTTGGCTATTCCATAGAGTTGCCTATTGAATTGATAGTGGATAGTACAATAATGGATATTGATACTCTACATCTTTCTGAGAACGATATCTTAAAAAAGTTAGCTAGGGCTAGGCTGATCGTTACAAGTGAAAACGGATTACCATTTGATGTGAATTCATGTATTTATTTGTATGATACCGATTTGTTAGATATAACGGATAGTATTAAATCCGATGAACTACTCTTAAATTCAGCTTCTGTGGGGGCGGATGGAATAGTGACAGAAGCGACAAATACCACTGCTATTATTGGGTTAACGGAAAGTCAAATTGTGCATTTGCAGGAAGCGGATGAGTTATTTATTCGATTAAGTATTGCGTCATCGGGTTTTAAGGATGACAAACCAGTGGTTTTATTGACCACCAATAAAATTTCAATGCATATCACGTTGAAGGGACAGTTGAAGTATTAGAAGAAGGGTTGAAACATTGAAATTTAAAGAGATGAAACGATTATATATTACAGCTATATTTGCTGTCCTGGTGATGTTAAGTTATGGGCAGGATAATGCTTTTCTTTTTCTAAAGGGAGTACCGCAAACGACTCAGTTAAATCCTGCTTTTCGTCCCATAAAAGGAAATTATTTCGCCCTACCCGCTTTAGGTAGTATTAAGGTAAATGGAGCTAATTCGGGTTTTTCCTGGTCCGATATTATTCGTCAGGGTACAGGTATTCAGTCTGATTCATTGATTGTTGATTTGGATCATGTGGCCGGACAACTTCAGGATAATAACCTGATTGCCTCAGAGGCAGCCATACAAATATTAGGTTTCGGGATGTATGCACATAATACCTATTTTACCTTTGACATGATTCATAAATTCAAGGGGCAGTTTAATTACCCCGCTTCGATTTTGGATATGCGTTATGGTAACTGGGATTATGAAAATGATAAACCCATCAATCATAGCATGTCAGATCTCTCATTGAATGGTATTGATTATACTGAGATAGCATTTGGATTTTCGACACCTATATATGAGGATATTACTATTGGTGCCCGCTTTAAATATTTGTTTGGTATGGCAAACATCAAAACTGACAACTTCGATGTAGGGATTGAAACATTCGATGACGGTTCTATGGAAGTGCGTTCACAAGCATCAATTTTAACATCGTTACCGGTAGAGATTGAATACGATGAAGATGGTTATGTCAATTCCATTCAATATGATGAGACCATTGATCGTGGGAGTCTGTTTACCAATGACAGCCGTGGGATCGCAATAGATTTGGGAGTGACCTGGCGTTTATTTAACCACTTAACATTGGGAGCTGCTGTCAACGATTTAGGCTACATCAATTGGAAAACTCGTACCCGCCGGTTTTATTCCGATGGAACATTTGCTTTTACAGGTGTGGACTTATCAGACAACTTAAAAGGTGAAGAAGGAAATTCTACCAATTACTGGGAAGAGATTGGTGATTCACTTCAGAATACATTTCAGGTATCGGATGAATCCATTACCTATCGTACCGGGTTACAAGGGAGTTTTAATCTGACTGCAGATTATCAGCACCGTGATTGGTTAAATTTCGGAGCTGTATCAAGAAACTACTTTATAGATGGCAAATGGACCCCTGAGTTTACTTTAGCGGCCGGTTTATCTCCTGGAAAAGCATTATCAACAGTAGTTACTTATTCAATGATGAAGAATGCATATACCAATTTGGGAGCAGGAGTTGCACTTAGAGGTGGTCCACTACAATTGTACTTTGTGACAGATAATTTAAATTCATTGATGTCTATGAATACCGCCCGTTATCTCAATATGAGGTTAGGCGTAAACCTCATATTCGATTAAGAAAATATAAAAAATGGGCTGCTTTTTAAATGCAGCCCCTTTTTTTATAAATCCAGCTCGATGGTTTCGATTTCAAATTTTGTGAGTGGAAGAGAAACTGATTTCTGTTGAGTTGGTATATTCTCCATTGGTTCTTCAATCAGATTAGTTTTTCTTGCTGCATTAATATTCCTATAGAACTCCAGTTTAGTATCAAGGCTTTCATTTGTTGTATTGTATAGACGGATGATCACGCGATCAGAATCTTCTGCTTTTTTGATTGTGGATACAATAGCATTTTTATCTTGGTTGTGCATGAAAGACAACTTTTCCGGTAAACTGGCATGTTTTATTTGTTCGGGCTTAACTACTACCATGATCGGCTCATTGTTAGCAATACCTATGCGATTCGCTTCAGTCAGACCATTTGAAGTAGTGGATAAGCTGAACTCAAAATGATGGTTCCCGGTCTGTGGGTAGGGATTGCCTTCCCAATGGCAACTGTGTCGGGAGGCCAGCAATATGGGTTGCAGATTTATCTTATCTTTTTCATAAATATCCAAATAGTCAGCAGCTACAACGGATGAGGAGACGACCATTGCAACTTTATCATTATAGGCACCTATCCAATTGGCAATGCCTCTGGGGTGAATCGCCTCACAAGGTGTGTCGTAGATCATTCCACCTGCTTCGCCTCCCGCTGCTCCTTCCATCTCATCTTGACCTACTCGTAGAATTCCGAATGGAACTTCATAGGCTACTTGATTCAATTGAGATGCAACAGGAAATGCAACTCTGAATTCACGGTATAATTCACCATCCCAGTTTAACACTTCAACATTAAAATTTATTTGTGGTAATTGTTTATAGACTTTTAATTTCACCTCAATTATTGCATGCTTAAGAGGTTGTTTAAGTTTTAATTCAGAAAAGACAGCTCCATCAGCCACCGTTTCCCATTTAGGTTGATGGTTGCTGACTTTATCGAATTCCTCAAAAGAAGGTTGTTGAACCTGCACAAATTCACCAGCTCCGTTACCTTCCGATTGCATCGTAAATACCTCGCCGGCTAATAGATTTTTTGCATCGATCAATTCTTGCCCGGATGACTTATCAAGGATACTCTGTATACCTCCGTTTTGCAATTGAATTTTATAGTAAGTTGTTTCGATATGCTTACTCAAGATTGGAATTTGTGATTCTATTTTCTTTTCTGCAGGCATCATATAATAGGTCGTGTACCCCATTGCTGGTACTACTGCTAAAATTTCAAAAGTAGCTGATTTTAAGGATCCAGATGCATAATAGTCCGAAGACGTAATTTGTATTGGTACATCTTTTCCTTTACTATCCTGGAGCATTATTCCTGCTGTTTCTCCGGGCTCAAAATTCATCTGTATTTGTACGGGAGCAGTTCTTTTCCAGTTTAAGCCATTAAATAAAACAATGGGTTTTCCTTTCTTTTTAGTTTTAATGCGTTGTGCAATATTTGATAGCGCTTTTTCTGTGAGATTCTGACCTGTTTGTAGTGCTTCCTGGTATTTTGCTTCAAAGATTGCATCGGTAATGTCGCCATTTTTCCCACCCCAACCATGATCAGGATATATTTTGGATTTCCATGCCTCATTCAGTTGCTGGTCTGGATAGTCTGCAAATGAACCTCTGGTTAAAGCATCGAATACACTAAACTTCTCTGCATTTACCAGTGATCGGTCACCTTCCCGACTAGCTTTTATGGCTTTTTGATGTGAAGGTCCATGTATGTATAACCACAATGCAGGTCTCTCTCCTTGAATCACATTCAATGCTTTGCTATTGGAGGCAATACGATCAATGAAATCACTTGTGGATGTTAATTCTATATTAGGTAATTGAATGGGGCTGAGCTGATGTTTTTCGTTTTCTACATACTTTATCAGATGCCATTTATCAATTAACTCAGAATAATCTTTGGCCGGACTCATGTCCCAATCCGATAAAATAGGCATAACAGTTTTTGCCGGATCCACATCGTTGTACCCCTCTTTCCAGAATAGTGCAGCCTCGGCAATGTGAGCCGAGGCATCCAAGAAGTCACGGTTAAGCCCATTGTAATCCAAACTATAGTGACCGGAAGAATAGGTGTTGACACTTGATCCGTCAGGAGATTTCCATTGGAATACACCTTTTGCATGACGGCTAATGATTAGATTTTCCACTCCTGCTTTGGCCATTAACTGTGGCATTTGCAGGGATCGACCAGGGACATCAACATTCCAATAAGTGTCAGCTTCATACCCATTCAGTTCTTGTTTCAACCATTTTTTTCCATGATAAAATTGCCTGGCCAGTGATTCCCCCGAATACATCTCCTCATAAGGCTGAATATAGGTGGCACCAACGGTAATTTTTCCCTGGTCAATGAGTGATATAATATCCTCTTTTCTCTCAGGATGTCTATGAAGGTATTCCTCTATCATTAACGCATCTTCAATGTCAAAGCTGTATTCCGTTTTGGCTAAACCTTCTTTGATCATTGGTGTAATGAGCATGGTATCACGTTCCAGGATACACTTCTCCACATCATCCATCCAGGCAATATCCTGATGGCTTGAGTTCATCAAACAAATAGTACCATTTGCTAAACTTGAAGCAGATAACTCAATCACTTTTTTAACCATTTCGGGTTGATAAATACTTTGCGCTTGCAAGGTCCATTTATTTCCCTCATTCGTAGCATTGATGTGATTGATGGTGCCTTCGTGCGATAATGCATAAAATTGTTCAGGTTGATTAAAATTCATTCCTGAGAAATGTGTACCATTTTCGAATTGAATGCTCCAGGCCCCCTTCAAGTACGCTAAATTCTTACTGTTGATGATGGTTTTAGCTGTGGCATCCAGTTGGGCGTGAAATTCACTGTCGCCTATTTTTAGAAGAACATTCTGCTTTGCTTGATTAGCCGAAGCTGTTATTTGAATCTGATTATTCTTCAGGCTTAGCTTCGTCCAAATTTCTTTCGAAGATTTATTATATAGATAGTCGCAGACATTTTTCTGACGATAGACTTGTACCCAGGTATTGCCTCCTTGTTGATTACCTTCCAGTATAAAATTTACCGGATTACCGCGTGTCACCCATTTAGCAGGGATTTTCAAATGCATGTATCCGTGGGTATCTCCATGTTGATCTGATTTGACATGGATGTAGTTTAATACCGAACCCTCTTCACCTTTTTGTTCCCAACTTTGTGGTTCGTCTTGTGAAAAGCTAAAGCGTTTTAGTTTATTGATATATAATTTGAATTCAGGATTAGAATCACCTGCATCAGCACTGGCTAACCACATAAACTCCACAAACTTTTCTTTGTGTTCCAAGGGGATAGGAGCGGATTTCCATTGGATAGCTGGACTTTCTGATCGTACTAATAGGGATGGCGTCACAGCACCAAACAAGGAGTGGTATTGAAAATGTCCACTGCCATTATCGCTGGCGTAACCTTCAATGAACGTATTGGCCTGATGCCCTAGTTCAATTTGTTGATGGGTGTCCGGTACATCTTGTCCAAATACGTTAAATCCCGTAATTAGATTTAAAATAAGGATCCCAATGTATGCAACTGTTTTGTTCATATCTATTGTTTTATGAATTTCGAATAATCAATTCTGGTTCAAGTTTGATTTTTGAGGTCGTTTCATTTTCACGATTTGTCATGCGTTCAAAAATGACTTTCAAACATTCTTTGGCAATACGATCCACTGGTTGGTCAATGGCAGTGATGTGAGGTGAAAAAATAGAAAATACTTCGTGATCGCCGAAACTTGCTATAGAAACTGTATCTGGATAATTCACACCTAATTCCACCAACTGTTTAATGCCATGAAGTGTGAGGTAATGTGTTTCGAATATAATGGCCTTTACCCCTAAAGTCAATAGCTCGCTAACAGCCTGTTGGCAAGATTCGGCATAATTGTCATACTCAATAGCTCGCATGTAATTGGTCTGCATATTGAATCGGTCCATATAATTTTCACGGTAAGCTCTTTGCCGTTCGTGTATCGCATGTAAATCAAGATCCAAACCAATATATCCAATCGCTTTATGTCCGCTTTGATAAAGGTGGTCAACCAGTTTTTTTATGCCGGCGTAATTGTCTACAATGATATACGGCAGTTGTGAATTCGGATGATGCCGGTCGAATAGCACCACTGGAATGCCACTATTATTGACTTTTTCTAATAGTTCCAGATTTTGTTGTGTGGTGGCTACTAATAATGCATCCACTTGTCTGGCCAAAAATGCATTGATTAATTCTTCCTCTTTGGCCTGGTCTTCAAGACTACTTCCCAATAATAAATGGTATTCAGAATGGGCCAATTCTTGTTCCAGATGAAAAGCAATGCTGCTGTAATAGCTGTCAGCTATATTAGGCACGATTATTCCGATGGTCATGGTTTTCCCGCGTGACAAGTTTCGGGCCGACGCATTCGGACGGTAGTTTAATTCTTTGGCAATGCGTAATACTTTATCCTGGGTGGTCTTGTTTATCTTATGCTTATCCCCTTTGCCATTGAGCACCATCGAAGCGGTGGTCATGGATACTTCAGCCTTTTGGGCAATAACCTGGAGAGAGACTTTTTTCATAACTAAAGCGTTTTAGTTATTGCAAGTCTAAGGTTTTTTTCCGGATTAGCAAAATCAGGTATAAAAAAAGCGCTCCTGAGCAAGGAACGCTTTAATAGACTGGTTACCACTATTTATTCAACAATAATCTCATCAGCAAATAGCCAGGCTTTTCCACCGGCTGCCGGGTGCCAATCCGGACAAACGCCAACACTCTCCGCCAGAATGCGTACGTAACGCACTTTTTCAGTGGCGAACTCAGCAGGATAAGTCACAATTTCGTTGACATCACTTTCTGTTATACCTGGATTAAAAGTAGCCACTTCTTTGAAGTGTTTCCCATCAAGCGATACCGAATAGGTAATGGTGTTAGGCCCAAAGACCCATGACATAGGTTGGTTTTTAAAACGGGAATTTATTTTAGTGATTTCGGTTTCCGTTCCCAAGTCAATAGTCACATCTACCGGTTTCTCTTCCACGCCAATCCAAACACCCAGGAATCCATTGGTTAATCCGAATTTCCCTCCGCCATCATACTGAGGAGCATGATTGTATTTCATGTCATAGGATTTTCCAAAAGCTTTGTGGAAATTGATCTCTTTCTCCGAAATGTTAGTGGTAGTACCATCCGGTTTAAACTGACACGCTTTAATGTGTGCATTCTGACTCAATACAAATTTACCTTCATAAGTAATTGATGTTTGTGTCGGTTCGCTGCCGTCAGTTGTGTAGTAGATGGGTAAGGGGCGTTCGGCTATGAATTCAATCTCAGCTGAGTTAGCCTCGTATTGAGGTTTTACATTGATGCCAACATGATAACTGATTTTACCATAGTTAATACCATATCTTTCCAGAATAGGGAACTTGTTTTGTACTCTGCTGTAAAAATCTTCCCACGGTCTGGTCTGCTGACTCCAGGCCACTTCACTAATGGCAAAAAGACGCGGAAATACGTTGTACTGGATATGCTCAAATTTGGGTATGTATTCCGTCCAGATATTGGCTTGAACCCCAATAATGTGCTTGCGGTTTTCAGGTGATATGTCCGCCGGAATGGACGGGAATGTATACACATCTCTCAATGTGCTGATCCCTGGATGGCCCGGCGCATTGGGCACATGGTTTTGTACATGGTTAAAATAGTAAGGGAACATCGGTGTCATTACTACATCGTGCCCCGCCTCAGCAGCTTTTACACCACCGGCTACTCCACGCCACGACATCACTGCCGCGTTAGGTGCTAATCCACCGTCTAAAATCTCATCCCAACCAATCAGTCGACGGCCATTTTTACTTAAGAACTTTTCAATACGGCCTACAAAATAGCTTTGAAGTTCGTGTTCGTCATGCGCCTTCACTTCTTTCATTCGTTTTTTACACTTTGGGCAAGCCAACCAGGTATCTTTGGGTGTTTCATCACCTCCGATATGAATGTATTCAGAAGGAAATAGCTCCATGGTCTCCGTTAATACATCTTCTAAAAACTTAAAAGTGGACTCTTTACCGGCGCAATAAACCCCTGCTGATACGCCCGCCTGAGACCAGATTTCCAGTTCACCGGCGTTATCGCAATAATATTCAGGATAAGCCACTAAAGCAGCAGCAGAGTGTCCCGGTAACTCAATTTCAGGGACAATGGTGATGTGACGTTCAGAGGCATAAGCCACTACTTCTTTTACTTGTTCTTGAGTATAAAAACCACCATAAGGTTTGCCATCATCGGTATTGAGGCCTTTTTTCTGGTTGGCTTCAAATCCTACTTTATCTCGCCATCCACCAATCTCAGTCAGTTTCGGGTATTTCTTAATCTCCAAACGCCAGCCCTGATCATCCACTAAGTGCCAATGCATGGTATTCAGTTTATTCATGGCCAGGTAATCAATGAACTGTTTGATTTCAGTGACACTAAATACGTGACGAGATACATCTAAGTGCATGCCGCGCCAGGCGAATCGGGGGTAATCTTTAATTTCAACCACCGGAATAGTGGCTTTTCCTTTTTCGTCGATCTGAATGAGCTGACGTAAGGTTTGGATGGCATAAAACAGCCCGACCCGCTCGTTTGCAGTTATAGAAACACCTTTAGTTGTGACGCTCAGTAAATAGCCCTCCTTTGGCAACTGCAACTCGCTGTTTATTTCAAACTGAATTTTTCCCTGTTTACATGTTGATAACTCAAGACCTTGTTCTTTTTTAACAACATTGATCAGGTAATCAATTAAAGCCTCATCTGCATCACCAATCCGGATGGCATGTTTTACATTGGCGGATAAGTCAAACGCACCAGCTCCTTCACTCAGCTCTACAGGATAAGGAATAATGTTAAATTCCTTCTTTTTCGAAGAAGGCGAGCATCCTGCCAAAAGCAAGATACCGGCTAGCATAGCAACAAATAGTTTCATTGGTTTTTGTGTTTTTAGTACCCCACGCTAAAGCATGGGTTTGTTATTAGTTACAGGCGGTAATTTACTTGTCACTCTTTCCTTTACTTACTGGAAGAGTGTTTTTAAAACAACTTCAAATATTCAGCGGGTGACTAAAGAATAACTTTTTTAGTCACCCGCTGAAAA
>JAEINY010000053.1 GCA_016342595.1 Marinilabiliaceae bacterium | reverse complement strand
ACTTTATTAAAATCGTTGTTGTATTTGTGTTCAATCTTAGAGCGTGAAATACCTTCAATAACAGGCGCTACCGTTTCAAGATGCGATGGATTAGGTGCCAGATTAACACGTACCTTTTTCCCGCTGCTCGTTTCAATGTCATTACCATATCCCAGGTGATATTTTACATCACCCAATGAGATACCCTCTTCGTACTCATCCCCTACAAATTCTTTAAAGATGTTTTTATAAGGTTTGCGCAAGATGTTACTGAGCACATTCAAGCGCCCCCGGTGGGACATGCCAATGAGTACTTCTTCGGCCCCCAAGTCAGCCCCTTTATCAATCAGGGCATTTAAACCGGGAATCAAAGACTCCGATCCCTCCAGTGAAAAGCGCTTCTGCCCCACAAATTTACGATGAATGAAGGCTTCAAACCCCACCGCCATGTTCAATTGCCTGAAAATATCTTTTCGCTTCTCAGCCTTAAAATCAGGTGTATTTCGCACCGACTCCATTTTATTTTTCAACCAACTGATCACTTCCGGGTGACGGATGTATAAATACTCCACACCTACCGATTGGCAATAAGTTTGCTGCAGGTGTGCCACAATATCTTTCAACGAAGCAGCTCCCAGCCCCAACTCACTACCGGCCTGAAACACGGTATCCAAATCCTGATCTGACAATCCAAAAGTCTCCAAATCAAGGGTTGGTAAATACTTTCGCCGGGTGCGCACCGGGTTTGTTTTAGTAAACAAATGCCCACGCTGCCGGTAACCATGAATCAAATTGATCACATGAAATTCCTTATCGACCAATCCGGAAGGTGCAGGCGCATTGAAATTTTTCATTGCAAAATCAAATCCCTGAAAAAAATGACGAAAACTTTCATCTACTGATTCAGGATCTTGCAAGTATTGTTGATAGAGTTGATCAATGGAATTAATATCGCTGTTGCCAACAAATGAAAATGTATCCATATAATTCTGTTTTCCTCTACAGGGTATAATTAAGTAAAGTGTTATTAATAATTTTCTTATAAAAGAAGGCTAACTCAAAGTTAACCATAAACGGGCTGAATCATTCTATTATCGATCCAAAATCACTACTTTCAGCCTTTCAAATTTCTTTAAAAAATAAAAAACCATGACGCCGGGTTTCCTTAATGCCATAGCTTCCTATTATTTTCAGAACAATAAAACAGACGTAACATCATATTGTTTCGTTTTTCCCAGCCAAAGAGCCGGTATCTTTTTTCTGAATCATGTGCGTACGCTCACCACCAGCCCCATGTGGGCACCTAAAACCATTACCGTAAACGACTTATTTGCGTCAATGTCAAATATGGTGGTGGCCGATAACATCACCCTTCTTTTTACGCTACACACGGTTTATAACAATATTACCGGTAAGGATGTTTCGTTTGATGACTTTCTGCCGTGGGGAGAAATGTTTCTGAATGATTTTGACGATCTGGACAAGTACCTGGTGCCTATCGATCAGCTTTTTTCAAATCTGGCATCCCTCAAAGAACTGGAAGATGATTTCAGTCATTTATCCGATGAACAGCGCGAAGCCATTCAATCTTTTTGGGGCACCTTTAAAATGGAACGACTATCCAACCATCAAAAAGAGTTCTTATCGGTGTGGGAACAGGTGCCCGCCATCTATCATGCCTTCCGGGAAACACTGGAAGCACAGGGTCTGGCCTACGATGGAATGGTGTACCGCAAGCTGGCGGAATCCATCAAAAACGGTGAACATCCGGACATTGAATGGGATCATTTGGTGTTTACCGGTCTGAATGCTTTAACACCTGCCGAACGGGAGTTAATGAAATACCTGAAGAAGAAAAAAAAGGCCGACTTCTTTTGGGACTACTCTACCTGGATTATCCCCCAAGAACCGGTCCTTAAAAGCTATGGCTCGACACAACGCGGCCCGGGACTCTTTTTAAAGGAAAACCTGGCCAGTTTCCCCATGCCGGATGGTTTTATTCTACCTCTGAACGAAACGGGACCTGAAATAACCATCACAGCAGTAGCCAACCCCACTGAACAACTCAAATCGGTAAATCAGTTTCTGACCGAAGAGTATGTGACGGATATGAAAACAGCGGTAATTCTGGCGGATGAAAACATGCTCATGCCTGCCCTACACGGCATTCCTGAAAATGTAGATCGTATCAATGTCACCATGGGATACCCGCTGAAAAGCACACCTATTTTTGGACTGGCTGATTTGCTTTTCGACTTGCAGCGCAATGCCCGTCAAACCGGTAAGCAAGAAACCTGGCTTTATCACCGGCATGTAATTCCAATTTTACAACATCCTTATATTGCCATGTTGGCCGATGAAGATGCCCGACAATTGCGCAAGCAAGTGATTAAAAAGAACTACATCTTCATCAATTCCACAGAACTGCACAGCAATGCCCTTTTCAAATTAATCTTTACGGCTACTTCTACCGGGGAAGAGTTGGCCGATTATATGAACGATATTCTGACCAAAGTCTATGAATTGCTTCATCAGTCGGGAGATAATATTATTGAGCAAGAATTTGTATTCACCCTGCATAAAAGTATTATACGATTACAGGATATCTTAGAGCAAAATCAAAATGCCTCTCTGGAGCCTCAAACCTGGATTAAGCTATTCAGAAAACTGGCCGATTTCCAAACGGTGCCTTTTAAAGGTGAACCGTTAGCCGGATTACAGGTAATGGGAATATTGGAAACACGGGCACTGGATTTTGATAAACTGATTATTCTGGATTTAAATGAGGGGGTATTCCCTCGTTCTTCTCCGCCCAATACATTCATCCCATCGGCTTTGCGGGCCGGCTTTGGATTGCCGACCATTGAATTTCAGGATACCATCTTCTCCTACTATTTCTTCCGCCTGATCCATCGGGCCAAGAAAGTTCAATTGCTCTATTCCACCGGTGCACAGGGACTCAAATCCAATGAAATGAGTCGTTACCTCTATCAGTTGAAATATGAGTATCCCACAAATCCTGTTTTTCAAACAGCACCGGGGCATGTGTCACTGCTGAATTCACCGCAGCCATTTGCGCCAAAAGATGAGACCGTCATGAAACGTCTGGCCAAATTTCATCCGGATAACGGCGCCATGCTTTCTCCCAGTGCACTTTCGGTTTACATAGATTGTCCTTTACGATTCTATTATCAAAAGATAGCACGCATCAAAGAGCCGGACTTAATCACTGAAGAAGCAGATGCCCGCATCTTCGGACTTATTTTTCACGAGGTGGTGGAGAATCTCTATAAACCATACATCGGTAAAGAAGTCCAAAAAGATACCTTATCTGCTTGGTTAGAAACACCGGAATTACTGGAACAACTCATCCGGGAGGGTTTTGATAAACACCTGACAGATTATGAAAAAGGTCGTACTACCTTTAGTGACATCCATGGTAAAAATGTGATGGTCTATGAAGTACTAAAGCGCTATCTCCACCGCTTCCTGCAACTGGAAAAAGAAGCAGCTCCCTTTACCATTGTGGATCTGGAGCAAAGAGTGAATTGGAGTTATACAACCTCCAACGGCACCACGGTTAATCTGGGAGGTATCATTGACCGTTTGGAGCAGAAAGATGGGGTACTCAAAGTGATGGATTACAAAACCGGATCGGGAGAGCCTCACACAGCTGACATTAAAGACCTGTTCAATACAGATAAGCACAAAAAGAATAAGGCTATTTTTCAAACACTCCTTTATTCTTTAATTCTGTATAAAACAACTGCACCCGAAGCCTCTATTCAACCGGGCGTTATTTGGGTGAGGGATTTGTTTAAGAAAGATTACGATACTGGACTCTATCTAAAGAACCGGAAAAGTAAATCCCTAATTGAACTTAGCGCTGTAAGGCTGGACTTTGAAGCTAATCTGGATGACCTGTTGAATGAACTGTACGATCCGGAGGTGCCTTTTTCCCCGACTGAGGATCCAATGAAATGTTCTTATTGTACTTATAAGGATCTTTGTAATAAATAATTATTAAGGATTAGTGGTTAATTATCAATGATTAGAGATTAAATAATGGAAAAGCCTTCGATCCATTGGAATGAAGGCTTTTCTATCTCAATTTACCAGAAGCTATTCTTTAACTATCGTGCTGGCGAAGACTTTATCATTGTGAATGACCTTAATAAAATAGATGCCAGGCTGCCAACTGCTGGTGTTTATTGTGAACTTGCTATTTCCAAAACTACTCTGCATCACCGGGATACCATGCATGTTAGTAACAGTCACTAAATATTTTTTAGTTGAAGACATAACATCTGCTTTTGGATATGTCATCCTGGTGCTATTCAATTCCTGAATGTCCGGCACTTCAATTTCCACTTGATTCCTAACAGGGTTTGGTGCCATTGATAAAGGATTTTGGGCACCACTGCAATCAAATGGTACATTTTTAGTGGTAGTTGGACCAGTACCACAGCTATTGGAGGCATTCACCCGTATGTATAAATCATATTGACAATGGCTACTGGTCCTTACCCAAACATTTCCTGTTCCTTGACCATAAGTGACAGTACCGCCACCCATTTTCCAGTCATACTCTATTGCGCCCCCGGCATCAGCAAATAGTTCGAGTCTGGAATTCATCCCTACTTTGCGATATGGACAGGTTAAAATAGGTTTAGCTGGTTTACCTACCCAGATATCTTTTTTAGGACCAACAGTTGAATATCCATTCGTTGTGAAAACTGGCTGCACCCAACCAGCACCACTTGTACTTGAGCTTATCGGTTTAAAAACGGGAGTTGCAGTTGAACCACCACTATATAGTATCAAATTTGAACTCTTTTTCCAACTAATATTTGAAACATAGGGAACATTATTGGCCGTTACGGTAGTGCCAGTCGAACAAACAATAACTGAACCAGTTAAATTAACAGGTTGTATTTCCGTTCCAACTCCAACCGCATACCAGGCATTAGCTACTTGTACTGTCTGGAAAGAATTTGGACCAAAAAGAGCACTGCTTTCCGCGGCTGCTATAATTTGATCCCGTATTTCAGGATAAGTATCTATTCCATTATCCAGATAACCATTAAAAACTGCTTCCACAATCAATTTCTCAGCGGCATCCATTCCTATTCCATATACTGTATAAGTATCTCCATTTGCATTCATTCCAATGCCACCATTAACAAGAAGGTAGAACCAGTGAGAAAATACACCGGACCTAGTATATTGATTGCCGACATTATACTCATTACTTAAATAAGTATCAGCAATCTGAGTTCCTGCATCTGGATCAGAAGGATTCTGTATATTCCTTAAACAATCAAAGCCAATGATAACTTGCTCACCTATATCCCAGATAGAGTTTGGAGAAATACGATTCTCTAAAATTACCCCCCAAATATCGCTCAATCCTTCATGAAAAGCAGCACGGTCTCCACTATACTCCCAACCAATCTGAAAATCCGTAATACCGTGTCCATATTCATGAGCCACCGCATCAAGGCTTGCAACTGGAGTAAATCGATTAGCCCCATCACCAAAAACTAATACTTTTAACGTCGGATTCCAGCCTGCATTATCCCTATCACCCTGATCAGTTCCAAAATGAAAGTAGGCTCGAATAATTGCATCATTATTATCAAAGCTACTAATGGCGTACTTCTCATTGAAATAGTCATATATTTCATGTAAAGCCCAATGTATATCCAAGCCCATATCATCTTCATTATTCGCAAATTCTCCGGCCGTCCAGTTGTTATCAACATCTGTTAATTCCACTGCATTGTTGATATTAATGCTACCATTCAAATTGCAGGTACGAATAACAGCTCCACGGGTCGAATCACACAAGTTAAAATTATTGTTATAATACTGGGTAGTTGATTGTCTTGTGCCGCTATAGCGGGTGGCAAAAGTTGCTGTTGCCGAATAACCTGTTAAATTTGGTATCGTGAGTAGTACTTTTCCTGAATGGGCATCAACGTAACCTGTTTCATTATTGTTTGAATGTTCGGAGAATAAGTATACTTTATAAACCAGGAATGTTAAATATGAAGTACCCGCATCGACTATTGTCGTAATCTCTTTTATCAATAATTCGGCCTTATAATCTGAAATAGCTTTAAGTGGTATGTCCTTGTATCGGGCAAAGGCCTCTCTTGCTTCTTCCCCTTTTATTGTTGGTGTTATATTTACATTTTCAACTCTAGCATAGTTTCCATGCGCCAGATACATCCTCCCTATTTCATAGTGGAAACTATAACTTGCTCCATCAACTTTTATACCTTTATAATACTGGTCATAACGTTCATGAACAAAATCTTTTTTCCACTGTTTACGTGCTTTTTTTTCAAAGCTAACAGAAGAAGGAACATTAAGATAATCCCTGAAAAAATCATCAGCTGTTTTTGGGACTTTATTCTGTTTTAATTGCCCTGCTTGTTGCATAGGAAAAACAGCACATTCCACTATCCCTTTACGATTCTTTCTTAGTTTAACGTTATTATTTTGACTTACCGCTAATATAGCTATACAACAGAAAATAAAGGTAAATATAATTGTTCTCATTTTATTCAATACGTTTATAAGTGAAGTTATTAAAGATGGCGATCATGTTAGTATAAGTCAGCTCCATTTTATTGTTTTTTTCTGAGAAAGAGTAACTATACTCAAAAACTAAATCGATATCATCAGGAACATAAATGCTCTTATGAAGTAGTGTGTCAATCCAATATTTCTTTATAGATACTTCGCCAGTTTGGGTATTGTATTCTTTAACTATACTGTCGGGTAAATACTCCTTAAAACCCAACGAATTTTCAACAGGCCTCATATCCGGGTAATTACCCATTTCAACCAACTCCCATTTTCCAAGGATGATTTTAGTCGGGTCGGTTTCCAGGGGAGTTTCCTCTTTTTGGCACCCCGCCCCAATAAATAAGGGAATAAGAAGTATCAACAATATTCTCAAAACTTTGTGATTCATTTTTATTCTGGTTATAAAATGTGCACTCAATAAGTGATTTATCGGGTTATATAGTTACCCCGTGAAGAGAACAGGCATTAAGCCGGGAAAGAAACTTACGTGAAAGAATTCGCGCGTCAGCAAAAGGAAGAAAAGAACGAAGGAATTACAAATTGAAAATCCATTTATCAGTTGACTTTATCTTAATCTCTGTGACTTGATTTAACATTTTCTACGCTGGTGGATTCATGTTATAAGAATTGGTTATTAAAAAGCGTATTGGTTGACAGATGAAATTAAACATGAAAGGTTGCGTCTGAATCATCTGACAGTTAACACACAAGAGAGATCAGCAAACGAAACAACTCAGGTGTACATTTGTTTAGTTCCATCAGCATAAAGTAAAACTGGTTCTACTTTTTTGAAATCTTCAGAATAATCATTTATTAGCTCTCTTTTTGCTTTTATAAAATTATCAAACCTTGATAATGACATTAAGGTAGAATTACTTGAAAGCTTTAAAATATTGCCTTTTCCATTCTTCTTTATATTTCCTATACTTTTCATATCAAGTTCAACATAAACTTCTTGTTGCGAAAGAATAAATTCAATTCTTTCACCTTTGTTCTTATAATACAATCTCTCTTGAGAGTTCAATTTTACAACAATAATCAGTAATAAAAATAAGGCAAATCCTTTCATAGCATTTCGATTGAGGTTAAAATAATTCTTTCGTAAGTTTTGTCTGCCACATCAAATTTCTGATTGCAAATTTCTTTTATATATCCAGAGAACCTAATTGCTTTTGACTCCTTAGAATTTGCCAACATTAATAAACCGTTGGGTAAGTAAGATTCATTACAAACAATAAAAGTGTGAATGCAAGTCTTGCAGTTATTATCAATATAACTAATCCAAAATTTCTTATTATAAAAGTTATCATTGGGATCAAGTTGAACTTTATAAGTCATTTGACCATATAAACAGGCATCTTTAGGGATTGTGTATATAGTTTCAGATTCACAGCCACATAATTGTTGTTCTTCTTTCTCACACCCTGCCACTAAAAGAACAGGCAGGAGTAGCATCAACGCAATTTTTAAAATCTGTTGTGTCATTTCAATTTAGTTTAAAGAGTGTATTCGAAAACTTAATTATCAAATTAGGTGCATAATCTCTGGACGATAAGGCATAGCGCCCATAAAAAAGCAGTCAGCATCAATACCGGAACTGGAAATACTGATGCGAATTTATCTATGTTGCCGGATTCATAACATATAAGATGGTTGGTTAAAAGTTGGTAAAAGAAATTGATATTACAGAATGATCATCTTCTATTCTACAACCTAAATAGTATGTCAACTACTTACAAGATGATAAAATAATAAAAGAGTTGCTTATTGAGCAAAGCTGAAGGGTACAAGCAGAAGTTAAAAGTATTCATCCCTCTCAGCTTCTGCCTATAAACATTACCCTTTAAAATAAAATTAGATTACTACTACTCTTCTTCAACTTCTTCTTCCTTTCTGGAACGGGTAGCCGGATCGACTATCATACGGGCGGCTTTGTAACCAGAGTACAACTCCGTATCATCTTTAAACAGTTCCATGAACGGGTCCAGTTGGTTAGTGAGCAGCAGGTAAATGGCTTCCAGCTTATCTTCAATCAACTCGTTGGTAGTTTTCCGGGTATTTATCATCTCCCTGGGCTGGGTCATTACGGTTTCGTAATCATTGATTTCAGTAGCCAGCTCCTGTGCCATTTCAGATGTTAAGCCATAGTCAACCAGAGGTTCAAGCAGGGGTGCAATGTTTTTTGCCAGATTCTTGCAATAGACCAGGAAATCTTGTTGCGGCATCCGTTCCATCAATACACTTTCTGAAGTCACCACAAAATTGGTGAGGTTTTGGTTTTTGGTGAGGTAGGCATACACCTTCAATACACTGCTCACTTTCAAGGATACAGCAACCAGGTCGGCACGGGCAATTTTTTTATTCCCGGAAGTAACAGCTGGGATATTTTCAACCCTGGTTGCCAGGTTGTCATTTTCAACCACCAAATTATCAAGGTTTGTAACCGTTTTAACCATGGCTACAATGTGGGCAAACTTTTCACTGTTCTTTTTCAGGAATAATACCACTTGTTTGTTGGCATTGTGGCGGGCAATAAAGGATTTTTTCATTTCTTTTGAGTTTAGGTTAAAAATGTAAAACACTTAAGAAGTGATACTAAAGTATTAAACATTTGTTAATTAAACAAAAAAGAAGTACCCTGTTATTTATCTAACCTGAAACCTACCGGATATTAAAGTCAGGCTATCCTTTATTTAGGCTATTGCTCTAACTTTTTGTGTTATTTTAAAAATTACACGCTCAACTTTTTAGGACAGTTTAAAAACAATTTATTTTTAAGAAAAGAAAATACCGTTTAGTTGTATTATATCATAAAACCAATGAAGGACAATACGAGTCTGTTGAAACAAATGCCAATAGTGTTGTAAGACCATCACACTTAATTGAACGATCTTCCTACTCTAATGATACCCATTCCCTATCTTCTGAAAGACATTTCAGGCCTGTTGAAGCGACCTCCTAGCCGACTGAAACTTGTACCTACTCTATTGAAACATCTATCAGGTAAGATGAATCATCATACTGCTTTTACAAAGCGACGCCACGCTCTATTGAAACGATCATCAGATTACCTGAACGACCTGACAAGCAAAATAAAACGGATTTAAGCAGAAAAATAAACAAAATAACCACCTCCCCATTAAAAGATCGGGACAGGCTCTTGAACAAAGGAGGTGAAATATCTCTCATTCACATTTTTCCGACCGCGTACAGTAGAAGCTTTAGCGGTGGATCGGCCAATGTCATTAAGTTAGGATTATAGGCCTTTGACAAGCCAATTTGGGGCATCGCCCCCAAGTATATTTCAGAATGGTATCAATCACACTGAGGGGGTGAAACTAATTGTTTTCCTCCGTTTGTCTCAGACCTTCAGTCTGATTTTACCGATTCATCTATTTCTTGGGGCGATGCCCCAAGTTGTGATGCTTCAGACCTTCAGTCTGTTATTAGTCCAGAAATTCTTGACTTAATATCACTGGGCTCAAGCCGGGATGGACAATTAAATAAAAAGCTATAAGCAATTCCCTACGATTTAAACCAATTCATTAACAACTCACCATTAATAATTAACCATTAAAATCTTTACTCCTCCAGCAAATCAGGACGTAACTTTTTAGTTCGCTCAAAGGCTTGTTGTTCGCGCCAGGCATCAATCTTAGCCTGGTTTCCGCTCAGCAACACTTCGGGAACTTCCCATCCATTATAATTGGCCGGACGCGTGTAAACCGGTGGTGATAGTAAGCCATCCTGAAAACTATCGGTTAAAGCCGATGTTTCATCTGACATCACACCTGGTATTAAGCGAATAATGGCATCCGTAACAACAGCGGCTGCTAATTCTCCTCCTGTTAATACAAAATCCCCAATGGAAATTTCCATGGTCACATAATGATCGCGAATACGTTGGTCTACCCCTTTATAATGACCACACAAAATCATGATGTTACCGGATAATGAAAGTGTATTGGCAATTTGCTGATTAAAACGCTGTCCATCCGGTGTCATATAAATAACGTGATCATAATCACGTTCCGCTTTCAGTTTATCGATTAAATCAGCAATGGGCTGAATAGTCATCACCATGCCGGCACCGCCACCAAAAGCATAATCGTCAACTTTTTTGTGCTTGTCCAGTGTATAGTCCCGGATATCATGAAATTCAATCTCTACCAACTTCTTATCGATCGCTCTCCCCATGATCGATTCACTTAAAGGCCCGTTAAACATCTCCGGGAAGAGCGTTAAAATATCTATGCGCATACACTATCAAATTTGGCACAAAGATAATAAACCCTAAAAACTAATAACCGCGGAGGTGATAAGTATTCGATATAAAATAAATTGCTGATTTTAGTGCTGTGATGTTCAAAAACTAGCATTGATAATTCACCAAATTATTACACAGATTCACACCGTTTTTTTTAAAGCTCTGAAAGAGCGTCACCGTAATAGCATAGGGTGCAGCGAAGCGGAGCCCTATGATAACATAGTGTCACGTAAAAAACGGCGCAACCAGTGAAACGTTAACCGCAGTCGGCTCCATGCGCCGGAAAATGGAAAACTTCTTTAACCTATTCTTTTACACAGAACGCCTGGGTTGAATATTAAAAAAAGGGCACAGGGGATTTACAAAAACAATACACTTTTCATTAAACAAACAGGAAAAGCCTTTTTCCTTTTCCTGGCGACTCTGCGTCTTGGCGGTTGATATATCTCCTGTAACCGCAAATAACTCAAATGATCACAAATACGTATCACTCGTTTATAAGAAACCGCGAGACGCGAAGACGCAAAGATTCTCAGAGAGGTATTATACCATCAATACAGCCAGGCATAAGATATCCTCTCAGTGTTCCTCTGTGTTTTCTTCGTGCAGCTTTGTGGAACTAATATTTTTTGAACGCACTACTAGCAAGCAAAATTCTTCCTTCAAAAGTAAAAATGCACCATTCAGTACATCCATTATTGTAAAATAAAGGACGTTACACGGTGATCCATCGAAACCAGTTTTTCACCCAAAAAATTTGCCCATTGCCCGATAAACAATATATTCGTAAGATAATTTGAAAACAAGGGTAATTTTAAGTATCCTGAAAGAACTCAAAAGCTTATGGAAGCACAAGATCTAAACAAACCAGCCGAACAAGGTATGGATTGGAATTCAGAAGAGAAGTCTGAAACTATGCCACAAGAAAACTTGCCCGTAGAAGAGGCCGCTCAATCACCTGAAAAGGCAGAAAACGTAACAGCTGATGTGACAGAAGAAGTAGCTCAGGAAACAACTGATGTGACAGAAGAAGTAGCTCAGGAAACAACTGAAAAGGTTGAAACGGCTGAAACACTTGCTGTTGAAAAACAACCTAAAGCAGCTACATTGGAACCCGTGGATCACATCACGCTATCGAAAGATAAACTAGTCGAGCGTTTGAAAAATGTGTTAAAAGAGTTTCCGGTGGACCATATCAAAGACGAAGTAGAGGCCATTAAAACAGCCTTCTATAAGAAACACAAAGCGGAAGTTGAAGATTTGAAGCGCCAGTTTCTGGAATCGGGTGAAACCGAACAAAACTTTTCTCCACCACAGGATAGTCTGGAACATGAATTGAAGGAATTACTTCATCAGTTCAAGGAACGGAAAGCAGAATTCACCAGACGCATTGAAGAAGAAAAAAACAAAAATTACCAGGCCAAACTAGATGTTATTCAAAACATCAAAGATTTGATTAACCGGCAGGAGTCACTGAATGACACCTTCCATGAATTCCGTGATTTACAACAAAAATGGCGCGATATTGGTTCGGTACCTCAAAATAAATTGCATGACTTGTGGGAATCTTATAATTATAACATTGAAAATTTCTACAACTACATAAAAATTAACAAAGAACTTCGTGACCTGGATTTAAAAAAGAATCTGGAAGCGAAAATTGATTTGTGCAATAAAGCTGAAAAACTGTTGCTGGAACCAACCATTGTGAAGGCTTTTAAAACATTGCAGAAATACCATGATACCTGGCGCGAGATTGGTCCTGTTCCGCATGAAAAGAAAGATGAACTGTGGGCTCGCTTTAAAGAAGCCACTTCCTTGATTAACAAAAGACACCAAGAGTATTTTGAAGAATTAAAAGATCAACTGAATAAAAACCTGGAAGCTAAAACTGAATTGTGTGCAAAAGCAGAAGAGTTATCTACGCTTGATTTGCACTCACCTAAAGAATGGGAAGCAAAAAGCAAAGAATTGATTGAGCTGCAAGCCATTTGGAAAACCATTGGTTTTGCACCTAAAAAAGATAATAATCAAATCTACGACCGCTTCCGCATCGCTTGTGATCAGTTTTTCAATCACAAACGTGAATTCTTCAAAGAGTATAAATCAGAGCAGCATAACAATCTGCAACTTAAAACCGAATTGTGTATTCAGGCTGAAGGTTTAAAAGATAATACCGACTGGAAAAAAACCACAGATGAATTCATTCGCATTCAAAAGAAATGGAAGGAGATTGGACCGGTCCCCCGCAAACAATCAGATGTGGTCTGGAAACGTTTCCGCACAGCATGTGATGCCTTCTTTGAGCACAAATCACACTTCTTCAGTCACATTGATGAAGAACATGATAAAAACCTGGCTCTTAAAGAAGCCTTGATCGAAGAAGTCAAAACCTATGAAGTGGATGAAAACGCTGAAGATAACTTCAAAAAATTACAAAATTTTCAACATAAATGGTCAGCCATTGGACATGTGCCTATCAAGGAAAAAGATCGTGTTAATCAAGAATTCAGAGGTTTAATCAATAAACATTTCGATAATCTGAATATAGATGAATACCAAAAAAACATCCAAAAATTCAGAAACAGACTGAAGAATTACAAAAGCGACGGTTATAACGATAAAATGTCACTGGAACGTAATAAAATCATCAATAAGTTAAAACAGTTGGAGAACGATATTACCACTTGGGAAAATAACATTGGTTTCTTTGCTAAGTCGAAAAAATCAGATGCTTTGGTTAGAGATTTCCAGCATAAGATCGAAACCGGTCGAAACAACATTAAATTGCTTAATAAGAAGCTGGATATGCTGGATGCAATTATGAAATAGAAGATAATACCAATAGAATTCCATGATAAAAATGAACCTATATTCTATAGTTAGCAGATGAAATAAAAAGGCTGGTGGATCACCAGCCTTTTTTTATGCCTATTTCCAGCCCTGTTTCATTAATATTGGCGGTATTTTTCTACCTTTGTAGTTTTAAAATTGTGAGCGATCATCCATTAATATAAGTTATCAAACGACCGAGGTAAGCTGATAGGAAATTAAAGGATTCATCCTCCAATTTTAAGGAATAAGAGTTTAAGTGTAATTAATAAAATATTGTAGCTGTGTCGGATACAAGATATGTATTTGTGACGGGGGGTGTAGCCTCCTCACTGGGAAAAGGAATTATTTCGGCTTCGTTAGCCAAATTATTACAATCAAGAGGATACAGTGTGACCATTCAAAAACTGGATCCTTATTTGAATGTGGATCCGGGAACATTGAATCCCTACGAACATGGGGAGTGTTATGTCACCGAAGATGGGGCTGAAACAGACCTTGACCTGGGACACTACGAACGCTTTTTGAATGTACCAACATCGCAAGCCAACAATGTGACGACTGGTCGCATCTATCAAAATGTAATAAATAAGGAACGCAAGGGTGATTACCTGGGTAAAACCGTTCAGATCATTCCGCATATTACTGATGAGATCAAACGTAACATCAAATTACTGGGTACCAAGCATAAATTTGATGTGGTGATTACGGAGATCGGTGGTACGGTAGGTGATATTGAATCCTTACCGTATATTGAAGCGGTGCGTCAGATGAAATGGGAGTTAGGACATCGGGCCATTGTGGTTCACCTGACTTTAGTGCCATTCCTGAGTGCTTCTGGTGAGTTAAAGACGAAACCAACTCAACACTCTGTGAAGCAATTACTGGAAACCGGTGTTCAGCCAGATGTTTTGGTATTGCGGACGGAAAAAGAATTATCCAATGATATCCGTAAAAAAGTTGCGCTTTTCTGTAACGTTGATCGCAAATCGGTGATTCAATCCATTGATGTGAAGACCATCTATCAGGTACCTGTTAAAATGCAGGAAGAAGGATTAGATGAAACAGTCCTGGAAAAACTACACCTTCCCGCTGGCGAAAAACCAGCTTTGAAGGATTGGAAAGGATTCCTGAACAAACTGGAGAAAGCGACAAAGACAGTGACCATTGGTTTAGTGGGTAAATACGTTGAATTAGCAGATGCGTATAAGTCCATTATTGAAGCACTCATTCATGCCGCCACCTACAATGACCGAAAGGTTAAGATTGAACTGATCCATTCAGAAGAATTGACTCCTGAAAATGTAGCTAATAAATTGAAAGGATTGGATGGCGTACTAGTGGCTCCCGGTTTTGGCCATCGTGGTATTGATGGTAAACTCGTTGCGGTTAAGCATGTGCGTGAAAACAACATTCCATTCCTGGGTATTTGTCTGGGTATGCAGTGTGCCGTAATTGAGTATGCGCGTAACGTATTGAAATTGGATGATGCCAATTCCAGAGAGATGGATCATACGTCTAAAAATCCGGTGATTGACCTGATGGAAGACCAGAAGAATGTGACGGATATGGGTGGCACCATGCGTTTGGGAGCGTACGATTGTGAATTGCAAAAATCAACCAATTCATACAAAGCCTATAATATGGTGACGGTAAAAGAACGTCACCGTCACCGGTATGAATTCAACAACGAGTATTTGGAAGCTTATGAGAAAGCTGGGATGAAAGCAGCCGGTTGCAACCCGGATACCGGCTTGGTTGAGATCATGGAAATTCCAAAACACAAATGGTTTGTAGGGGTACAATTTCACCCCGAGTACAGCAGTACTGTATTGAAACCACACCCTATTTTTATGGCTTTTATCAAAGCCGCCATTAATGAATAATTTAATAACCCCCAATAAGAATGGATAAAAATTCGATAACCGGTATAGTACTCATTGCAGCTATCCTTGGTCTTTTCTGGTGGATTAACAAACCATCAGAAGCAGAATTGGAGCGCCAAAGAATGCACCAGGATTCTATTGAACATGTGCAGGAGTTGCAACAACAAGAAGCTGAACGCAAAGCTGAGGAAGCCCTTCAATTAAAAACGGAAGAGGTGATCGTTGCAGAAGTGGATTCGGCTCAATTGGCCGCCACTAAAACCAGTCGTTATGGACTGTTTGCCAGTGCTGCAGAAGGCGAGCAGACTTTCATCACACTGGAAAATAACCTGGTGAAGATGAAAATCTCAACCAAAGGTGCACGCATCTACTCGGTTGAACTGAAAAACTACCAAACACACGACAGTCTGCCTTTGCTTTTATCAAATGGCGATCAGAATATATTTGGTTTTAATTTCAACCACAGCAGTCGCGTATTTCACACCAATGACCTGTATTTTACACCCGTTAATCCAACAAATAGTAGTGCTGATTTTGTGATTAATGCGGAAGAAGGCCAACTAACTTTCTCCTACAATTTACCGGAGGATAGTTACATGATGGATTTCAACATTAAAACCCAAAACCTGCAAAACATCATCAGCACCAATACCGGTTCTTTGGAATTGGATTGGAAAATGGAGATGCCTGCTCAGGAAAAGGGAATTAAGTTTGAGCGTCAGAAATCAGGTATCTATTACATGTTTCAGGAGGAAGATGTGGATAACATTTCTGCAACAGCCTCAAAAGAAGAAGATTTGCGTACCCGTTTAAAATGGGTGGCCTTTAAAGATCAATTCTTTTCATCAACATTTATCGCTAAGGATGCCTTTTTAAGTGGTCTTGTTAAAACGGATGTACCGGAAGATTCTTACGACAGACGCGTAATGACTGCTTCTGCAAAATTGGCCATTCCGTTTACCGGTAATGACAACCTGGGCTTTAACTATTACTTTGGCCCTAACGACTTTAAGGATCTCAAGCCCTATGAAGATTTAGGTCTGCGTAAGTTAGTTGACTTAGGTTGGGGATTTTTAAGATACATCAATCTGGGTGTCATTGAAGTTTTCCATTTCTTTGAGAAATACATCAGTAATTATGGATTGATCATTCTGCTATTGACGATTTTGATTAAACTGATTTTATTCCCGCTAACCTACAAGTCGTATATTTCAACGGCTAAGATGAAGGTATTGAAACCTCAAATTGAGGAGATCAATAATAAAATCCCTAAGGATAAAGCAATGGAGCGTCAGCAAGCTACCATGGCATTGTATCGCAAGGCGGGTGTGAACCCCATGGGCGGTTGTTTGCCGATGCTGCTGCAAATGCCAATTTTGTTTGCCTTGTTCCAATTTTTCCCGGCTTCCATTGAGTTGCGACAGGAAAGTTTCTTATGGGCAACTGACCTTTCTACCTATGACTCTATTTTTGAGTGGACCACAAATATTCCAATCATTAGTCAGTTTTACGGTAACCATATTAGTTTATTCTGCCTGTTGATGGCAGCGACTAACATCTTCTATACCCGCATCAACCAGGAAATGACACAAAGCAGTCAGCAGATGCCGGGTATGAAAGGTATGATGTACATGATGCCGGTAATGTTCCTGGTGTTCTTTAACCAGTATGCTTCAGGTTTAAGTTACTACTATTTCATCTCTACTTTGATTACTGTGGGACAAACCTTATTGATTCGTCGTTTTGTGGATGAAAAAGCACTTTTATCTAAATTGAAAGCGAATCAAAAGAAACCTGCTAAAAAATCGAAATTCCAACAGCGTTTGAATGATATGCAGCGTCAGCAAAAACAAGGTGGTAAAAAGAGATAATCATCTGTTATAAAAGATACCTCAAAGCCGTCGTTCAGTAAACGACGGCTTTTTTTATGCCGCGCAGCAAAAGGTGTTTTGCCGCGCAGCACAAATCATTCTCCCGCGCATCTCAACCTTTTTTCCCCAGCGGGATAATTGATTATCCCCGGCAGCATAAGTGTTTTTCCCCAGCATCTCCCTTACTTTTGCCCGGCACCAAAATACCTGGTGCTACAAACACTAAATTATCATATTTATTTTCACATGTTCTTTTTCACAATTTAAACTTCTATAACACATAATCAACTCTTTCCATATAAGTGCTCAAGCTCCCGATAAAAATCGGGACAGGCTGCACAGGCTTCTACTTTTTCACGAGCTAAAAAAAGTAGACAAAAAGCCCCCGCTCAATTGCAATAAGACGGTTCGAACCTTAGCTGGCCGGTTGCACTATTGAATATTTGTTTTAATATCAACAATTACTCATAGGCTAACACACTTCGCTTTTTTTTCCTATTTTCAAGCCCACAAAAACAACGTATCATGAGATATCTATTTACACTATTTAGTCTGATTGCCTGCCTATCCTGTTCGACTGCACAGCAGCCATATAATCCACAGGCCGATGCTAAAAAGGAGATACAAACGGCCGTGAACAAAGTGGCTCAAGACAATAAACAGGTGTTGCTCATCATTGGCGGTAACTGGTGCCCCTGGTGTGTGAAACTCAACAAATACATCAAAGAGGAAACTGAAGTGGCCGAACTACTGGCGAAAGAATTTGAAGTAGTAAAAGTGAACTACTCTAAAGATAATAAGAATGCAGAGGTATTAACCGAGTTAGAATTTCCGCAGCGATTTGGTTTCCCGGTATTGGTTGTATTGGATAAAAACGGGAAACGCATTCACACTCAGAACAGTGCCTACCTGGAGCTGGATAAAGGCTATTCGGAAGAAAAAGTAATGGGATTTCTAAAAAAATGGACTGCTGGTTCTATTGATCCGGCTAATTATAAGTAATCTGAAAACAGCATGTCCCTATACGATATTCTCCCAAAGGAAATAGTATAGAGTTCTATTGCATCCAACAAGCTACCACCTGAGATGAGTTACAGAGAAATCATGCCATCCCATGCATTGAGCCCCTATATTGAGGCCTATTGGTTTTTTGAGGATCTGTGCCAAGCCGAAAATCATCGCATCTTGCCCGATGGCTGTGCCGACATCATCTTCAACCTGGGCTCCTCTACCCCAACCATTGCTCAAGCGTCCATAGCGGTAACTGGCATGATGACCAAACCGGCTCTATTAGCCTTCGATACAAGCACCAGTCTCATGGGCATACGTTTTAAAACGGGTATGTTGAGCTGTTTCACCAAGATTCCACTTTATAAAGTGAAAAATGAAATAGTAACCATTACAGATTTGATTCCAACGATCAACGCAAACACGCTGGATAGAATAGCTACTCAAACCAATTCCATTGAACAACTTAAGATTGTTGAACAGATTCTCCTGAAGCTACTGAACACAAACAACTCTTGGGGTGACCCACTAATATCGGCCATTACTACATACCTCCAAAACACTGTAGTACCACTCCCACCTCCCCAATTGGCAAGAGATCACAATATCAGTCTGCGTCAATTGGAGCGCCGTTTTAAGCATCAAACAGGAACCACCCTGAAGGAATTCGCCAATATTACACGCTTTAACCAAACTATCAAAACAATCCAACATTGCCCCGCCAAAAGCCTTTTAGACATTGCCTTTGATCATGGCTATTTCGATCATGCCCACCTGACGAATGATATCAAACGCTTTTCAGGACAAATTCCTTCTGATTTTAGATGATGTCGTTTTTTTACAAAGCATGGCTATTGGGAAAAGCCTAATTTCGCACCATCATCTAAAACGATAAACAATGCAATTACAATCATTAACACCAAATTTAATGGTGAAAGACGTGAACCAGACTTTAAAGTTTTATACCGATATCCTGGGATTTGAGGTGGTGCAAACCGTTCCTGAACAAGGCAGTTTTGATTGGGGGATGGTCAAATCCGGAGATGTGGAAATCATGTTCCAAAAGGAAGCTTCTATCATAAGCGACTATCCAACGCTCCAGGATTCTAAACCAGGAGGTGCGTTATCCTTATACATTCAGGTAGAAGACATTCAAAAATGGTATGATACACTCCAAACACAAACTGAGATTATTAAACCCTTATGCCAAACATTTTATGGTGCAAATGAATTTACCTTCACCGATCCGGATGGTTATATTTTAACTTATTCGGAAATGAATGAAGCGATGGAATAGTAGAAATGGAGTGGTAAAAAAGCGAAGCACCACAAAAAGAGAAAGTGGTGCTTTCTTAAAACTCTATCAAATGCTATTCATTCCCTAAAAACCCTTTCGGGAAAGGTGGAAACTGAGGCATCGGTGGCAACATATCTTTAATGTCTTTTAAAGGTTCCAACAACATGTTGCGTCGAAAATCAGCAGGTGGTACTACCACCTTCAATGAGAGCGGATTTATTTTTATCTCGGCTTTTGTTCCCAACACAATGGGTTCCCCATCGGCATGGCCCATCAACTCATCCTCCGATTCAATGGATATGCGGCGGGCTTTACGAATCACATCATACCGGCTTTGATCCAGACTTTGATCCAACAAACTAATCAGCAAAGCAGGTGCCGAATAATTGGGAAATTCACGAATGACACACACATTGATTAAGCCGTCATCAATTTTGGCACCCGGTGCAATGTGAATGTTATTACCCCATTGCGATGAATTGGCAAAACTAATTAGGAAAGCACTCAAATCATGGGGTTCACCATCTATAGCTATGCGATAATTAGAGGACTTATAATTTGCAAACTCCTTGGAAATTAATTTCATATAAGCCAAAGGTCCCCGCTGCTTTTTATTGGCAAAACGATGGCTGATAAACGCATCAAAACCAATACCAGCCACGTTTAACGAGATATGTTCATTAACACTGAGGGTATCAATCTTTTTTAGGCACATCATATTGATCATCTGCACCGCCCAGTTAATTTTAAGCGGTATCTCCAGATAACGGGCCAATCCGTTTCCTGATCCTGTGGGCACAATAGCCAATGCTGTAGATGAATTGATCAACGCTGAACCCACTTCATTCACTGTACCATCCCCTCCTACTGCCACAACTATATCAAATCTACCGGCAGCTTCGGCGCTTAATTCGCGCGCATGTCCCCGATATTTGGTATACGCAATTTCCACCTCGAGATTCTCGTGATCAATTTGTTTCTCAATCAATTTCTCGATGGTTTTTTGACGACCAATACCCGATACCGGATTAATGAGGAATAAAACGCGTTTCTTCATGCTATAAATTATGACGCTACAAAGGTAGGAAAAAGTATGATCTTTGAAATTAGTTCTACTTGATTATCAGATCTGGTAAAAACAGTTCATTCATACAAATCTATTTACTGAATGAACTGAAGAAGATTTTCCTCTATGGCCTGCCGATTTAATTGCTTGCCAATAAATACTATCTTAGAGTGAGCTGTTTTATCACCCCACTTTTCACCTGGTTCCATCATTAAAGTACCTCGAATAGAATGAAAAATATACTGTTCTGACTTGCCTTGAAAAGAAAGAATGCCCTTTGCGCGATAAATTGCCTTTTCATTAAAAAAAAGAAACGATTGAAGCCATGTACTAAATCCATCCTGATTAAATGGTTGATTAATAACAAAACCTTCAGATACAATATCATGCTGAACATGAGTGGGATTTTCAACCAAATGATCCTCATTCACCGGGCGATAAGCTAAAGTGGAAACAGCAATTGCCTGACCACTATAGGCAAACGTATCCAATACCTTCAGGTGATCAATTTGACCATATCGAATGGCCTGAACCCTTGCCATTGGATTTATACGCCTGATTTGTTGTTGCATTTTCTCAACATATTCGCTTGGTACATCACCCGCCTTATTTAGCAACACCAAATCAGATAACGCCAATTGTTGTTTGACCTCACTCTGCTCTTCCAGTAAATCTTCCAGATGAATCGCATCGGCCAGGCAGATGACACTATCCATTCGAAACCTGAACTGGATATTGCCACCATGTATAAAATGTTTAACGACACTCAGAGGATCGGCAATACCAGTCGTTTCAATGAGCAAATGATCAAACTCAAAAGGTCCGTCAAGTAATTGATTAAGCACAAGCTGAAAATCCTGATTGAGCGAACAACAGATACAACCATTAGCTAACTCAACAATCGCATCACCTGCGTCCACAATCAAGCCACTATCTACTCCTACCTCGCCAAATTCGTTTTCAATGATGGCAAATTTCTTCTCCGGATGTTTTCTTATGATATTATTGAGCAAGGTTGTTTTACCGGCTCCAAGAAAACCGGTAATGACAGTGACTGCTATTCGATCATCAATCATTTATAATCTTGTTTTGATTTATCCCACTTAACCAAGTGAAAAACTTTTTTGCAACACAGTTGCGAAATTAACTAAAAACTGGTGGTGAACAACTGTGTCTTTCCTTATATGCCCTTTTTTCCTTCTGGCTGGATGAACAGGCATCGGAACAAAAGCAATAAATAACGCTTGGTGCTGTAACACTCACTTTTTACCAAGTGCAATTTGACGGGCCATCCCCCTGAAAATAAAGAAATGGAAAGGCCATGACAGTATCCAATAGGCACGCCCGGCTAATCCCTTTGGCCGAAAAGTAGCGGTCTGCACCAACTCTTCCTGAAGTTCAGATTTTACAATTTTAAATTCAAGCCATGCTTCGCCAGGTAGTTTCATCTCAGCATATAATAACAATCGCCCTTCGCTCTCATCAGCCAGTAATACACGCCAAAAGTCCAGGGCATCACCCGCATTAATCACATGGGGATGAGTTCTGCCCCGTCTCAACCCCACTCCTCCGAATAAGCGATCTATCCAGCCTCTGGTCCGCCACAACCAATTGCCAAAATACCATCCCTTAACACCACCAATGGACCATATTCGTTGGATCACTGCGTCCCGTGTTCCTGGTTTTAAAACGATCTGTTTCACATCCTGAACACATCCAAAGTAAGGTACATAAATACTCTGCTTTTGAGTAGGTACTATCTTTTCAGAACTCGCCAATGCCTCTTTACAGCTGACACAAACACCATTATCAGCCATTGGATACAAAGCACGCTGAACCGCTTCCCGATAATAAATCAGTTTAATTCCCAGGCGATCAGCTAAATCATTTTGACGACAAATAATCGGCACTTTCATGCTATCCACCAAATTAACAGCCAAAGAATAAGGTGTAGACGTAATAAAGAATAACCAATAAGAAGAGAGCCGCGGGGTCATCACAGGTATGGTCATAATCCAACGCTTCAATTTTCGAACACTGGCATATTGTAATAACATCTCTTTATAAGTTAGCACCTCCGGCCCACCAATATCAATTGTTTGATTCATACAATCGCTACGCCCCATGACCTGTATTAGAAATTGCTCTACATTAATTATTGAAATGGGCTGACAAGGCGTCAATAACCATTTAGGAGTGATCATGACCGGCAATTTTTCTACCAAATCCCGAATAATCTCAAAGGATGCACTTCCTGAACCCACAATAATTCCTGCGCGCAGTACTGTCAGTGCATAATTTCCTCCCCTTAAAACGGACTCTACCTGCAACCTTGATTTTAGATGCTTCGATAACTTTTGATGATTCACAATACCACTGAGGTAAACCACTTGCTTGACTTTTAAACGATTTACCAGTTCCCGGAAATGAATCGCAGCCTTTTGCTCTAACTGATTAAAATGCGGATTCCCACTGGTCATGGTATGAATTAAATAAAAAGCCACATCGAAAGGTGGCAATACTGTTGTACAGTAAAAAGTTTTCAAAAAGTCAATTTCTACAATTTGAATCTGTTGCGAATACTCCAATGAAGGGTGAAATCTGTTTTTATCACGCACACAACATACTACATCATGCCCTTGAGCTAGCAAGAGTGGTAATAGATGTTTACCAATATAGCCTGTCGCACCTGTTAATAAAACCCGCATAAGAAGACTGTTTATAAATTTAACCAGCAGGCTTTATAATGGTTCATATTCATTCCCAGTGCACACCAACTGTAATTGAATTGACATCACTAATAACGATCCGACTTGTATTCGGTCATATTTGCGGCGACAACTCCAATGCCCTGGTTCATCTGTACCTATGCAAATAGGAGTTGTTCATCCTTAGTAAACCAAAATGTAATCGCCTCTTTATATCTAAAAAAGATAGTAGAACACAATAAAAGGCGATGGCAACTACACTAAATATCAGGAATGAATAACCCGGTTAATGATATTCAGAAGATGGTTCTTATCGATTGGCTTGGTAATATAGTCATCACATCCTGCTGCCAGGCATTTTTCGCGCTCTGTATCCATTGCAAACGCTGTTTGAGCAATCACTCTTGTTTTAAAACCCTTATTCCTGATTTCATCCAGGCACTCAAATCCATTCTTAGCATGCATACCAATATCTATAAACACTAAATCGGGTTGATGTTTCGAAATCAGATCCATGGTTATTTGACCATCTACTGCATGAATTAGCTTGGCATTGGAGTCAGATAACAATTCTTTCAAATAGATGTAAGAATTAAAATCATTCTCGGCTATTAAAATCGTTTTATTATTCAAGTCAAGCCTTTCCATCTGGCTATCCTCTTTATTCAATGACAGCTTATTTCTGTCTAGCGGCACAGAAAAATAAAAATCGGAGCCTTTTCCCTCTTTCGATTCAAACCAAATATCGCCCCCCAAAAGCTTAACGATTCCCTTTGAAATACTCAGACCTAAACCGGTTCCCTGATGAAACCCATTCTCTTCCACCTGCCTGAATCGTTCAAATATGACTTTAAATTTATCCGCTGGGATTCCCACACCAGAATCTTTTACATAAAAAACTATCTCGTCTTGCTTTTTATTAGTTTTCAAATTCATCCCAATTTCTACAAATCCTTTTTCTGTATATTTTATCGCATTGGTTATTAAATTATCTACCACTTGTCGCAAACGCACCGGATCCGTATCCAGATTTAATTGTTGACAATTGGAAGGGATTTTTAATTTGAGTTTAATTTTTGGTTTTAATTGAAACATCTCACTATTGGTAAAAGCCTCAACGGCCTCTTTCAGTATCTCACAAACCATACAATTTGCATAGGACATTTTTAACTGTCCTGCTTCGAGTTTCGATAAATCCACAATATCGTTTATAATATGCAAGAGTTGGTTCCCTGAGCTCTTCACTATTTCCATAAAGTATTTACGCTTTTCATCTGACAGATCCGATCGCCCTAAAACGTTTGCAAATCCTAAAATCGCATTCATAGGTGTTCGGATTTCGTGGCTCATATTTGCCAGGAAAGCTGATTTCAGGCGGTCACTTTCTTCCGCTTTTTCTTTGGCAACAGTAAGTTCATCATTAAGCTCTAATAATTCATGTTCATACTTTTTAATATAAGAAACATCCGTTAAAATCCCATTTAAATACTCAATTTCTCCGACATCCTCCTCGGATGGTATTCCCCTGGCTTGGGCACGAATCCAAATCTGTCCTTTCTGAGGATGATTATACCTCAAGATATGATCAAATGTAAAAGGGGCCTGATTAGCTTTCTGCTGGCCTTCAATAAAATTAGGAAGATCTTCCGGATGTACATTTTGCAGCCACTTTTCATATTCCCATAAGTCATGATAGTCAATTCCAAGCATATTTATTATCGATGGACTAACATGTGTTACTTTGGCTTTTAATGGAACCGGATTCGTTTTCATCCTGAATATTACGTAATCAATCGGATTATTTAACAAGGATTCAAAATGCTTTTCATTTTCACGAATAATTGATAATGCCTTATGTTGCTGGGTGATGTCAGCGATGTAACCTTCCAAATGAGTAATATCTCCCTGTTCATTAAGAATGGAAACACCTTGTTCCCATAGCCATTTTACTTTTTCACCTTTCGTAACAATCCGATATTCAATTGCATACTGACTATTTCTTTCCAAACATTCCAAAATATCCTCATGAACCTTGTCCCTATCTTCAGGATGAATCAAATTCATAAAAGAAATTGTTGCATTATCAGTTATCTCAGACGATTTATACCCCAAAATGTTATAACTGGCATCACTCATATACTCCATGGTCCACCACGCATCTAATCGACATCGAAAAGCAAATCCAGGAATATTATTGATGAGTGTATTCAGCTGTCGCCGGGTTTCCTTATTTTCATTATTTAACCTCTTTGCTTCTTGTTCTTGCTTAATAGTATGCAACGCAAATGAAATGTCATCTGCAACTTCAACAAACAGACTATGCTCTTGTTTATCATTCACATACTCTGGTGTCATTGTAACACCAATGATTCCGAACATTTCATTTTTGTATACCAATTTTTTAACGAGCGTTCCATTCTCTTTGTGTATAGGATAAAGCGGACATTTTTCACAATCTTCCAGAGTGTGGCTAACCAACACCAGTTCATCCGTTTTCAAGGCTTCGCCAATACATTTGGGAAAATTACCGTTATTAAAAAGATTTGCTAATTTCTTAAACTCCTCCTTGTACCCCGAATGAGCAGATTGAATAAGCCTTCGCTCATCATCAACCAATAAAATACAGGAATTGAAATAGCCTTTATTTTTAACCAATAATTCACACACCTCATGAATGAGGTGCGTCCGGTCACTTTCATGTGTAATCAACTGATTTACGTTACGTATTCCCCCAAGCACCCGATACAAATGATTGATCCGGTTTTGATCATTCTTCCGGGTAATGGCATATGTAATAGCTCTATTGAGCGAATCACTTTCCACCTTACCTTTAACCAGATAATCCTGAGCACCCGATTCAAGTGCATCAAAACCCAATTGTTCATCGTCCATACCTGTCATCACTACAATCGCTGCACTCGTTCCGGTCTGAGATACTTGACGAATAGTATCCACGCCATGGCTATCTGGTAAATTTAAATCCAGAATAATGGCGTCAAACGCTCGATTAAGCAACATCTGCAGGGCATCAGACATAGAGGTCGCCACACAAAATTCATGCTGGACCTTTTCATTATAAGACAATAAGTCCTGCAATAAATAGGCATCACCAGGATTATCTTCTACAATCAATAAACTTCTATCTGATTTCATACACCTAGCTTTTCAAATGAGTGATAGATACACTCTCTTCATCATGTGGGAAGTGCAACAATGCCCATCCAGAAATGCTCAATTGATTGGACAACTTCGATAAACTGTTCCAGATCAATTGGTTTTGTGATATAACAGTTGGCGTGTAACTTATAACTTTTCAACACATCCACTTCAGACTTAGAAGTTGTTAAAACAACCACCGGAATGGTTTTCAACACCTCATCTGATTTAATATCTTTCAAAACTTCACGACCATCCTTTTTGGGTAAATTCAAATCTAAAATTATTAAATCCGGTTTGGGAGCATTTCGGTATTCGCCAATCCTTTTTAAAAAATCCATAGCTTGCTCACCATCTTCTACTACATGAAGGTTATTACACATTTTACAACCTTCAAGTGCTTCCTTTGTTAATTGCACATCACCGGGATTATCTTCCACCATCAGTATGTCAATCGGTTTAACTAAAATGTCTGATCTCATGATATTTTCTTTTAATATTAAAAATCAAATTATCACTATTTACAAAAAACTCATTTATAATATCTATTGCTTTATTGGAATAGTAAAATAGAAAGTTGTGCCCTTCCCCAAAGTGGAGTCTAACCAAATTGCACCTTTATGACGATTAATAATTCGCTTACAAACAGCCAAACCAATCCCGGTTCCAACAGATTCTCTACGGGTATGCAATCGCTGGAATAAAATGAAAATTACCTCTTTAAACTTTTTATCAATTCCAATCCCATTATCTTTAACAGAAAACTGCCAACAGTCATCTTTCTTCTCGCAAGAAATGTGAACAATTGGTTTTTCATCCCGCCTGAATTTTAGAGCATTACTAATTAAATTAAGAAATACTCTTTCAATTTGAATTGGATCCACAAAAATATTCGGCAAATCATCATTCACAATAATGGCACCTGCCTCATCAATTTTATGTTTTAAACTTAACAAGGTACGGCCAAGAATATCGTGACAATCAGTTTCTATAAAATCATCTCCCCGGGTAGTAACACGACTAAACTCTAATAAGTCATTGATGAGTTGTTGCATGCGAAGAGCTCCATCAACAGCATAATGAATGTACATATCTGCTTTTTCATCTAGCTGACCAGTATAGCGCTTGGCTAATAATTGGGAATAACTGGATACCATTCGCAATGGTTCTTGCAAGTCGTGCGAGGCAATGTAAGCGAATTGTTCCAACTCTTCATTTGAATGCTTCAGCTTTTCATTTGAATCCACCACTTGGGCTTGCAGATTTTTCAATTTGCTTATATCGGTTGCCAGCTCAAATCGTACCATCTTACCATTGATCCAACGAATGGCTTTATCAGCACATCGATACCAATTCTTATTTACTTCATTTTGGAATTCCCATAAATGCATATCACCCAATTTCTCACCGAAGATAATATTGTTAGTACAGAATGGACAAGGTGAATTTCTGGATTGCATCACTTTATAACATTTCTTACCAATGACATCATTCCCCCAATTATCCTTGAATGCTTTATTAACATGCAACAGCTCAAAAGTATCCGGATCTGATATATAGATCACATCCTCAATACCATCCATAATGGCTAATAGACGTCCCCGATCCTGCTCAAGGTTATGTAAATACATTTGTTTCTCAGTGATATTGGAACAAACACCTATCATCTGGGTAGCTTGTCCCTTCTCATCCCGTTTAAAGATGCTTTCTTTCGATTCCAGCCAGACCCAGTTACCGCTCTTATGCTGCACCCGGTAGGAATGTTGTAATACTTCGCCCTCTTTCAACTCAAAATATCTGGGTACGATGTTCTTTAGGTAATTATCAAAATCATCGGGTTGCATTAGAATGGGCAACAGATTCTCCTTCATCTTTTTGATCTCTTTAGAGGAGTAACCCAACATCTCACCAATACTGATATTGGCAAATAAATTCTTATTGGCCCTTAAATCGTAAAGATATATGATATTGGGAGTCAGATTAAACAATTCCTTCAATAAATGAGGAACGGTGTTCTTATCCAATTTATATTGGCCATTGTGAGTCCCTTCTTTAAAAAAAAGAATCCATCCCTGCCCATCTCCCTGAGAGCTTCCTTTAATTTCTGTTTGAAGAATACTCCCATCTTTTTTTATAAAACTAAGTGTTATCTCCCTTGGTTTTTCGGAACACTCCGTTTCAAGTTTTTTAATACAATCTTGATCTTGACTTTCAATTTCTCGGATTGACAACTTTAGGAGCTCTTTCCTATCATAATCAATCATATTGCATAAAGAGAGATTTGCATCCTGAAATCGACCGTCTCTATCCACTAAAGCATAACCATCAATGGATGTATCAATAAGGTTTTGATAAAATGTATCAGATTTATCCTGCAGACACATAGCTGATTTTTCATTTTTTGCTATCATTTCCTTTTATTTTTAAATATAAGTTACGAATACTTATTTCAAAAAGTCAAGCAATGGGTCGTGAGAAATTTTTGGCACACCCACCCAAACCTCACCTGAATCCATTCAATTCAAGTGATTCATGGGTAAATAAAAAAAATGATAATGCTTATTTAGATAGAAACTTAAAAAACAAGCAATTAATTGGCTCGTCTCACACAATAAAATCACCAAAGCATTAGAATAATGCATTTTAGGAATAAGAAACCCGATTAATAAAACCAACTACAACTGTTTTATCTATTTTATAAAATGTTTTTCTCAAAAAAAAAAATTCAATGGCATTGCCTGATCTAACTTCTCCATCCAACGATATAATTTTTTTCCAAGAATATTTTTTTGAATCTCCCTTTATTTCTGCTCATAATTATGATACAATGGTGTATGACCAGTATAATCAAAATCACGAGAGTTCACTTGGTACATTGTCAGAAAAATACCAAGTACAAAAATAGATGTTGACAAATAATTGACTAATTGCCTTTTTTTAAAGAGTAAAACCAAAGTATTAAGAACAACAACGCCTACCACAATCAAAAAAAGATCATAGTTATTCCACCACCATATCTGACCAGTCCCTCCGATGTAGATATCAAAAGGCCAAAAGAAATTGACACCTCCCCAAACACATGCAGGTGTTATCATATCTTCAACCATATGTATAAAAAACCGATCCCAAAAGCCATTAACAAAAGTGCACTTAATTGAAAACTATTGAGCATTGTTGATGAGGGATGGTTTCTCTTTCTGATAACGAAAATCACCACACCCATTAGCCCCAATACAACCACTAACTATAGTGGCAGATCTACTTCGGATATTCCCTTTGGTAAAACTTGCAATGACAGTAGATGCGGCAACACCCGAAAGAGCAATCGTCAATATATCCACAAGATTGTTCTTTTCCTATCCAATAAATAAAGCACCTGCTGCACCAACTCCAGCACCTAGAAATACCGAAAAAACAACAATAGGTAAAACAGCTTTATTATCCTTTGGAAAAACGATAATCAAAACCGGAATAGCTGTTAGTTCAGCAATCACGATTCCTTTTAACCAGGGCGCCATATCCCAATTTACAAATGGAATGATCAAACCTAAAACCACCCAATGAATAAATGCTGACCAACACGCAAACTTATCCAATTTTTGAATCATCATGGGAATAACATCAATTAATCCAGCAATAATACCAATGAGTAATGCGATGAGAATAGAATTCATATATCAATTTCTGAAAAACGATCAAGATTGTATCCAAAACTAATGAATAACTTTAAAAGTCATCCGATGCATTTCCAAATATCTTGAAGTTATAAGTTACAGTAAAAATGGGTTGGCCAAATATCGACATTTTGTAACCTTTCACATTCTCTCCTTCGGTACGATAGAAAATATTGTAAGCATTCTGCCTTCCAAACACATTATACACAGCAAATGTCCATGAACTATGGTTTAGCTTTTTAGCCCTTAAATTTCCATTTATAGTGGCTGCCAAATCCAATCGTACATAATCTGGCATACGTACTGCATTACGCTCCGTGTAAAACACTCGATCAGCCCCATTAAATTGATAATATGCCACAGGTGCAGTAAAGGGGCGTCCAGTACTATAAAAGAAATTAGATGTTACATTTACTCTACGACTTAACTTATAGTTTACCACGAACTTAAAATCATTCGGTTTATCATAGTTAGCCGGGTAAAAATCACCATTATTAACTTGCTCATCAGAAAAATCACCCTTGATTCGGTGAAAAACACGTGAATATGTATAATTAACCCAACCGGTTAATTTTCCATGTTTCTTTTGCAGCATAAATTCTATACCGTAAGCCTTCCCATCACCATTTAACACTTCTGTTTCCAAATGTTCATTCATAACCAACTCTGCGCCACCCTTATAATCCAGTACGTTTTTCAACTTTTTATAATAAGCTTCTACAGAGGCTTCAAGTCTGTTCTGTTGCATTTTCTTATATAACCCAATGGAATACTGATCGCCCCGTTGTGGCTTCAAATAATTGTCACTTAATTTCCAGATATCAGTGGGTGACATGGACGCTGTACTAGAGACCATCTGTATGTATTGATACATGCGATTATAGCCTAACTTCATAGAACTGGTCGAACTCAATCGAATGTTGGATGACAACCTTAACTCAGGTCCGGAATAAAATGAAATGGAAGAACCACTCCTATAATGCGTTGTATCCACAATTGTGGAAGCATTACGTGGTAAGCCTGATTGATAATTAAATTCTGTTTTGGGGCCAAAATTTGAATAAAAACTATACCTCAATCCGGCAGATAAGGATAAAAAATGAGTCAATTCAAATTCATCACTAAGATACAAAGCGGTCTCCAGACCTTGTTCTTTCTCCAACTCCTTAGATTCTACGGTAGATATTTCAGAGATAGGTTTCCGTATTCCAGGTGATAAATCATACCATGTAGCACTTAACCCAAAATCAATTTTATGATTACGACTTGAATGATATGAGAAATCTGATTTAAAAGTATATTGATTCATTTTATATTCTACCGAATGCAATGACGTTGAATCAGTTCTAGAGTCCATACGATAATCGTAATTACTCATTACTCCCGAAAATGTCGAAAAAAGTTTTGGACTGAAAATATGCTTCCACTTAAATGTAGAAGCCAAGGTATTATAATTAAAGGCATCTTCACTGTAATAATCAAACTCATCATGACTATAGTAACCAGATAGATAAAAGCTGTTATTCTTGTCGTAGTCATATGAAAAATTT
>JAEINY010000052.1 GCA_016342595.1 Marinilabiliaceae bacterium | reverse complement strand
TGCTCGTTCTGGCTCATCAACAGCCTGTACAAAATTGGTTTAAAAGATGAAGCCACCCGGAAATTCAACCAACTTTTATCCTGTGGCAATCATCTGGGATTATTTAGTGAAGATCTGGATTTCAATACACGGAGAATGCTTGGTAACTTCCCGCAAGCCTACTCACACCTGGCTATTATTGAAACAGCCATCACCCTTTCAGGCGATGAGTTGACCGATGAAGAACAAATGTTAAAAACAATAAGATAAAAAAAACACCTCTGGGAACAGAATCCCAGAGGTGTTTTCAAAGTATCTTAGTAACCTTACTCAGCACTCGCAGCCATACTTTTACGCATTGCCATAATATCACGGTCAAACATGTATAAATTATGATCGCCTACCAATCTCAGTTTATCATTAATAGACTGTACCGATGCTTCTTCCTCAATTTGCTCTGTAACGAACCACTGAATCCAGTTATGCGTGGTAAAGTCTTTCTCTTCCAAACACACACCTACTATTGTATTAATTAATTCAGTAACATACTGCTCATGCTCTAACACTTGTGCAAACACATGTTTCACACCTGTATATTCAGCTGGCGGTTGCTCAATGGCCGAGATAACTGCTTTACCACCTCTTTCATTCACATACTTAATGAATTTCATCATGTGCAAGCGCTCCTCTTCAGCTTGTGCGTATAACCACTGCGAAATACCATCCAATCCGTTGGTATCGGCCCAAACAGCCATCGCCAGGTATAAGTTAGAAGAGTATGCCTCTTTTTCTATTTGGTTAACCAGAACTTCTTCAACTCTCTTGTTTAGCATGACATTTTATTTTTAATCATTAGTTAATTTCAAATATACGCAATAATAACCGCTCAAGCAGGGCGGTGGTTTTGGGACAACTTCTATTTATAATCGTTCCACATAAACCAGCTCATTTATTTGGTTAATGACTTTTATCCCCTATTCTACTTAAAAGACAGTTAAATGCTTTTTTGTTTTTCAGAACAAAACCCCAGGTTAAGTTTTTAATAAATAAGATGGAGCAACATTGCTTATTAAATTAGTCCTTATAGCATTATGATTAGAAAAGTCCTTGTTGCCAACCGGGGAGAAATAGCAGTACGTGTCATGCGCTCCTGCCGCGAAATGGGCATCCTGTCGGTGGCTGTTTTTTCAGAAGCCGACCGCAAATCCCTTCACGTTAGATATGCTAATGAGGCGTATTGTGTAGGCCCCGCACCTTCTACTGAGAGTTATTTGAATATCGATAGAATTCTGGAAGTTGCTAAACAATCAAAGGTTGATGCCATTCATCCGGGTTATGGTTTCTTGTCGGAGAATGCACAATTTGCCAGATTAGTAACCAAAGCTGGCATTAAATTCATTGGACCTTCAGCTGAAGCCATTAATGACATGGGGGATAAATTAACAGCCCGAAAGTTAATGACTAAAGAAGGGGTGCAAGTAGTGCCAGGCACCAAAGAAAATGTTAAAGATCCGGACCGACTAAAATCCGTTGCCGCTGAAATAGGCTATCCGGTGATGTTAAAAGCAAGTGCCGGTGGAGGCGGTAAAGGCATGCGTCTGGTCCATTCTGAAAGTGAATTGGTCAGTTCTTATAACATGGCTAAATCAGAAGCTTTATCAGCATTTGGTGATGATGCCATTTATGTTGAAAAATACATTACATCACCACATCACATAGAATTTCAAATCCTGGGTGATGAACATGGCAACTATGTTCATTTATTCGAGCGCGAATGCTCTGTGCAACGCCGTCATCAAAAAGTAGTGGAAGAAACCCCTTCCCCATTAATGACTCCTGCCTTACGGCAAAAAATGGGAGAACAAGCCATTGCTGCTGCAAAAACGGTAAACTATGTAGGAGCTGGTACTGTAGAATTTCTGGTAGACGATCACTTGAATTTCTATTTTCTGGAGATGAACACTCGCTTACAAGTGGAGCATCCCATTACCGAGCGCGTCACAGGCCTTGATTTGGTGAAAGCTCAAATCAATGTAGCCCGGGGATTGCCCTTACCATTTAAACAAGAGGATCTCATCCAGAATGGACATGCTATTGAATGCCGAATCTATGCCGAAGATCATCAGAATAATTTCATGCCATGCCCCGGAAAGGTACTTAATATTACCGAGCCTTTAGGATTAGGTATTCGAACCGATGGCTATGTATATGAGGGTTATGAAATTCCTTTTCATTACGACCCGTTGATTTCCAAACTTATCGCCTGGGCACCATCACGTGCTGAAGCCATTGAACGCATGAAACGGGCTTTGTATGAGTATAAAATTACAGGCGTTAAAACCTCCATTCCCTTTCTTTCAAAAATTATGGAAGCCGATGATTTTGTGAAAGGAAAATACACGACTCATTTTATTGAAAAAAATATGGATTTCCTATTGTCAGAAGGTGACTGTTCCGATTATTGCGAAGACATTGCTTTACTGGTAGCTTATCTGGATTACACTGAAAAAATGTCCAACCAGGCTGCTACATCCACTCAAAAGACGCCAGCCCAATCTGCCTGGAAAGATTTTGCACGCCGCCGTAACATTATCCGCTTTTAATCCATCAGTTATGTCAATAGAACTAAAAATAAATACACGGATTGCTAAAATTGAAATTCTCGAAAAGGTTGGTTCAAAATATAAAGTTTTAATCGACAACCGGGAATACAATGTGGACATTGAAAAGGTAGAATCCGGAGCCTACTCCATTTTATACAAGGGTCAATCCATCAATATGGAAATGATAGAAGGCCACACACCCAATCATTACAAAGTAAATACCATCGAAAACTATTATGAAATTGATGTTATTGATGCGGCCACCCGTTATCGCTCCGCCTCAAAAGGTCACCTTAGCACAGGCAAAAATATCATTTCTACCCCAATGCCCGGTAAGATTGTAAAAATACCGGTTGCTGAAGGTGATGAAGTCCAGGAAGGCCAAACCATCATTGTGGTATCTGCTATGAAAATGGAAAGTGAATATAAGAGTCCGGGAATTGGTACTGTAAAGAAAATATTTGTCCGGGAAGGAGATGCCGTTGAAGGCCAGCAACCCTTAGTGGAAATTGAAACCGTTTAACCCTTACATCAACGAAAATGCAAAATCTACAAGATAAATTTAAAGTATTTGAAGAGCGCGACAAAGAAGCAGAAGTTGGTGGCGGTTTGAAAAGAGTTGAGAAGCAACACCAAGCCGGTAAATTGACTGCTCGTGAACGCATCGAACGATTTTTGGACCACGGTACCTTTGTGGAATTAGACAAACTGGTTAAGCACACTTGTACGAATTTCGACATGGACAAAAACCGTATTCCCGGGGACGGTGTTGTCACTGGTCATGGTAAAGTGGATGGCCGCTTGATCTATGTCTTCGCACAAGACTTCACGGTTTTTGGCGGATCATTAAGCCTCTCCAATGCACAAAAGATTGTAAAAATCTCAAAAATGGCCATGAAGATGGGCGCTCCCATCATAGGCTTGAACGATTCTGGCGGCGCACGCATCCAGGAAGGAGTACAGAGTCTGGCCGGGTATGCCGATATCTTCCTGCTCAATGTGAAAGCCTCCGGAGTGGTGCCCCAAATTTCAGCGATCATGGGCCCTTGTGCTGGTGGTGCAGTATATTCGCCAGCATTGACTGACTTCACCTTCATGGTAAAAGATACCAGTTACATGTTTGTAACCGGACCTGATGTGATCAAAACCGTGACCCATGAAGAGGTGACCAAAGAAGAGCTTGGTGGTGCCATGACCCATAACGAGAAAAGTGGCGTAGCCCATTTTGTAGGCGATGATGACGAACACATGCTTATGATGCTCCGGGAACTCTTAAGTTTCCTGCCCTCCAATAACATGGAAGATGCGCCCATGATTCCCACCACTGATAATGCGCAGCGGCAAGAAGAATCCCTTCAGGAGCTGATTCCGGCAGATCCCAACAAACCATACGACATGCATGAGTTGATTACCAAGGTAGTGGATGATCAGCATTTCTTGGAGGTTCAACCCCACTATGCCCAAAATATGATTGTCGGCTTTGCGCGTTTGGGCGGTCGATCGGTAGGCATTGTAGCCAATCAACCCAATTACCTGGCTGGTGTATTGGACATCAACTCGTCTGTGAAAGGAGCTCGATTTGTACGTTTCTGCGATGCCTTTAACATCCCGATCGTCACTTTTGTCGACGTTCCTGGCTTTTTACCGGGTACCGTTCAAGAATTTGGTGGTATCATCAAGCATGGGGCCAAATTACTGTATGCCTTTTCGGAAGCTACCGTCCCAAAAATCACGCTTATCACGCGAAAAGCCTATGGTGGTGCTTACGATGTAATGTCATCCAAACACATTGGAGCAGATGTAAATTTTGCTTATCCTACTGCTGAAATTGCTGTGATGGGGCCTGAGGGGGCCGTGAATATCATTTTCAGAGGGGATACTGACGACATTGCCAAAGCAGAACGCGTAGACGACTACCGCGATAATTTTGCAAATCCATACCGCGCCGCTGAATTGGGATACATCGATGAAATTATTTATCCCAAAGAAACCCGTTTTAAATTGATTCAGGCATTGGAAATGACCCAGAATAAAAGTGAATGCAATCCTCCAAAAAAGCATGGTAACATACCCTTGTAGCTAGGGTCTGGATCGTTTGTCCCACGGGTTTCACCCGTGGTTATTCAAATTCCATCCCTTCCCCTTTAATAACCACAAAGTGGTACGATAGGTATCGTTCTAATGGTGAAAAACCCAACCTAGACGAATCAGAAAAGAATTTTCAACAAGTAATTTGGCAGGGTAATGTTTTGGGGTTCTTTGGAATGATGAATATTGATTAACGATTTGAGATTTATGAATTCGGCGTTCTTCATTTGTTAATCAATATTCATCATTTGGTTCGGGCTCGTCAAGGTTAGAATTACCTAACTCATATGCTGTTCTGTTTAAAGCAGAATCCCTTCCTTCTCAAACTCCACCGCTTGCCATTTTCCATCGATGAATTCATGCAAGTGGTGAATTCCTGCCTCTTTCAGCATCTGTGCCACTTCTTCAAACCCATTAATCAATTTGTCCGGATGATGCGCATCACTATTAATGGTCACCGGAATATTTAGCTCCTTAAGTAAGGAAAAGTGCTCCGGACCGGGAAACAACAATTCCGGCCGATAAAAAGCTTTGGTATTAATCTCCACAATCACCCCTTCCTGCGCTAACAACGCCATGGTTTTCCGCACTTCATCCTTATACCACTGCTCCTTCTCATCAAACAAATTGAAGGTTTTATTGTGCATTTTAATTTTATCCATATGGCCAATGATATCGGGTTTGGCGGTACGGATCATTTCACGTGTGAGTTCATAAAAACGCAGGACTGCCTGCTTCATATCATCCTCAAAGATCTCTTTCAATCCTAACTGAAACTCATCAGCCGGCCCGTCGATCGCCCAGTGGGTCCCATCGTTCAATTGATCCATAAAATGAATCGATCCCACCGTGTAATCCAATTCACCGGAGCTAATCGACTCATGAGCCGTTGAAAGAACATCGGGAATAAAATCCACCTCCAAGGCCTTCAATACCTTAATCTGTCCCTTGTATTTCTCTTTCAGATCATCCACCTCATGCAAATAAGCTTGCAATTTATCACCCGGCATGGTCCAATCCGTTGTGAAAGGCACTGGTGCATGCGACGATATCCCAATAGCCGCCATATTTAATTCCAAGGCCTTAATAACATAATCCTCAATTCGTCCCTGTCCATCGCAATAGTTGCAATGGCCGTGATAATTAGTCCATCTCATATAAAAACATTCCGTTTATTTCAATTTTGTAGTAAAGAGTATTTCAAATTAAAACAAATTTCAGGACAGATGTTTCAAATAATATGACTTTTTTCAGTAAACAATTGGACAATCCAAACGTGTATTCCTTGTGAATGCTTAAATTTGCACCCTGGAAAAAGAAAAGGAACATGGGTTTTATTGAAGAAATTAAGAGACGACGGACATTTGCCATCATCAGTCACCCGGATGCGGGAAAAACAACACTGACTGAAAAGTTATTACTTTTTGGAGGGGCGATTCATGTAGCAGGTGCTGTTAAATCAAATAAGATAAAAAAAACCGCGACTTCCGATTTCATGGAAATTGAGAAACAACGTGGTATTTCGGTGGCCACATCAGTCATGGGGTTTGAGTACGATGGTTTTAAAGTAAACATTCTGGATACCCCCGGTCACCAGGATTTTGCGGAAGATACCTTTCGTACCTTAACAGCTGTAGACAGTGTCATCATTGTGGTGGATGCCGCGAAAGGTGTGGAAACGCAAACCCGTAAACTCATGGAAGTATGCCGCATGCGTAATACACCCGTGATTGTATTCATCAATAAAATGGATCGCCCGAGTAAGGATCCTTTCGATTTGCTGGATGAAGTAGAAGAAGAATTAAAAATCAAGGTACGCCCCCTTAGTTGGCCAATTGGTAACGGTACTGAGTTTCGAGGCGTCTACAACTTATTGGAAGAAAATCTTTATGTGTTTGAACCCAATAAACAAACACTTGAAGAAGGCATCAGCATTCAGGATGTGAATGATGATCGACTGGTTGATTACATTGGGGACTCAGCAGCCGAACTCTTTCGTGAAGAACTGGAGCTGGTGGAAGGTGTTTATCCCAAATTTGAAATGGACACGTATCGGGATGGCCAGGTAGCACCGGTATTTTTTGGCAGTGCACTTAATAATTTCGGGGTTCGTGAATTGCTGCACTGTTTTCTGAAGATTGCCCCTTCTCCCCTGCCCTCAACAGCTGTTGAGCGACAAGTAGAACCTGACGAGACGAAGTTTTCAGGTTTCGTATTTAAAATTCATGCCAACATGGATCCCAATCACCGTAACCGATTGGCTTTCCTCAAAATCTGTTCGGGTAAATTTGAGCGCAATACCAACTATTACCATGTAGGATTGGGAAAGAATATGAAATTTTCCAGTCCAACAGCTTTTATGGCTGACAAGAAATCAATTATTGATGAAGCTTATCCGGGTGATATTGTAGGTATACCTGATTCCGGAAATTTTAAAATCGGTGATACACTGACCGGAGGTGAAAAACTCCACTACAAAGGATTGCCAAGTTTCTCTCCGGAGTTATTCCGTTACATTGAGAATGCCGATCCGATGAAATCCAAGCAGCTTGCCAAAGGGATTGATCAGTTGATGGATGAAGGGGTGGCCCAGTTATTCGTAAGCCAGTTTAATGGCCGAAAAGTAATTGGTACGGTTGGCGCCCTTCAGTTTGAAGTGATTCAATACCGCTTATTGCATGAATATGGAGCCTCTTGCCGGTATGAACCTATTAACTTGTATAAAGCATGCTGGATAAGAAGTGAAGATAAAGCACAACTGGACGATTTTAAGAAACGCAAGCACCAATACATGGCCAAAGACAAACAGGGTCGTGATGTATTTATGGCTGACTCAGGATACATGCTGCAAATGGCACAGGACAACTTTAAAAACATTGAATTCCATTTCACCTCCGAATTCTAATTGAATAATGACCTCAATAAAACACGTAAGCAGCTGTATGCTTGCGTGTTTTTTTATATCTATTGGCAATACGTAAATTATCTGTAAGCTATTTCACTTTATAAAGGAATATCATATCTTTGATAGAGTATCACCATTGAAGTAAAAAACATGTTTTCACATTCTAATAAAACAACAGCCAAACAAAAGCTGGTTCAACTATTGCTTAATGAAGGCATCCAGTTAACGACTGAGCACACTGTTGACAAATCACAACTGGCTACCTCCCTTGGTACCGGACAAGTGAATGTATTGGCTACATCAGCAATGATTGCCATCATGGAGAAGACATGTGTGGACTTAATTGCTTCCGGGATGCCGGAAGGCTGCGATAGCGTCAGCGCTGAAATGAATGTGAAACACCTCAATCCGGTAAAGGAAGGTGCGACCATCATTTGTAAAGCGCATCTCAAGTTTATTGATATAAATAAGCTCTTTTTTGATGTGGTGGTGCTCGATGCTAAGCATAACACAATTGGTTTGGGTGCCCATGAACGATTTGTGGTCGAACATGACCATTTTTTGGCACAATTGTAATTCTTTCACCGGATCATCAAAAATCTCAAATAAAACTTATAATTTCGCTGCCATTAATCTCATTTTTGATCCTTAATTCGATCGCATAATGTTTGCAGCTGATAGTTTTGCTATAACTTATATTGCTATTCCGGCACTTATTTTTATTGCCCGCGTAGCTGATGTATCCATTGGTACCATCCGTATTGTTTTTATTTCAAAAGGATTAAAAGTGTTAGCCCCCCTCCTGGGATTCTTTGAAATTTTGATATGGCTACTGGCTATGTCCAAAATATTTGAGAATCTGGATAATTGGTTCTACTTCATCGCTTATGCCGGCGGATTTGCAATGGGGAACTACCTGGGATTGAAAATCGAAGAACGATTGGCTTTAGGCTATGTTAACATACGCATCATCACACAAAAGTCGGGTATGGATCTCATCCAAAAATTATCTGACAATGGCTATGGTGTCACTTATATGAATGCACATGGCAGCAAAGGCCAGGTGAATGTCATTTATTGTATTCTTAAACGTAAAGATGTTTCACAAATCACTGCACTTATAAAGGAATTCAATCCCAAAGCCTTTTATACTTTAGAAGATATCCGCTTTGCTAACTTAGGCGTATTTCCATCACGTTCCATGGCTGGAAGGTATCCCATTCCGCTTCGCAAAAGTAAATAATGCGAATGAAGGGAGTAATTAATTAAGGCCTGCAGTCAAAAATTGATACTTCACTATCCTGACTAAAAACAGACGTGAAATAAATTATCATTGACCTTCTTAGGAATTGTGTCGGAATAACCTGACTGTTTTAGGGATAATTGTTACCCAGAGTGCGCAAAGTTCAAACAAGTAAAAGGTCACAGAGTATTTTAAATACAATGAAGTTTTAAGGTGTTATTGACATTGAAAGCAAAATGACACGTGACTCTGATGCAAACCACGCGTGGTTTTTAATTTACTTTCTAAGTGACTACATTATCCGGTAAATCATCCGGGATACGATTGAATTCAGAGGGGCGTTCGAATGTTTGTTGGCGTTGATTATCAATATTCTTCAAAGTAAGTGTCCTGAATATTAGCATCAAAAATGAGCCCTACTTTTCGAATAGCAATGCGAATTAATAGTTAATTTCAATGATGATGGATTGTGCCACAAACACCATCAATACGGAATTAACTTTTTATATTTTTTAGTCCGCAAACAACTCGTGATAATGACTTTTGTATCCCGATTATCATCAGCCCGCTGAATGTGATCTTTAAATTGTGCCGGCGATTCAATGCTTTCATCCTGATCAATAAAGCCATAACCTAAATAGCTCCCATTTTCAATCACCACCACGGCCATTTCATCCGGACGGCGCCCTTTATCCAGTATTACCAGATTTTTATAGCCATATGACAGTTTTTCCAAAAGCTGAGAAGCACGCTGATTATATGTATCCGGGGATTCCTCGCCTGCACAGGCCCCCCGACACATTTTAATCTGGTATTGAAAACACCCCTGTTTACCCTCGTACAAACCACATAATTGTTGACACAATTCAAATTCATCAATCCACGAAAACAAGCGCTCCCGTGCCTCCTGCATCGTTTCAAAAGTAGCATCCGGTGACTCTACTCCTTCATTAGCTTTTAACAAGAAACGAATGTACCCTTTGCGATCCGTGTAATGATACAAACCCATTTGATTACGTTTCCGTCTTTGAGCCCGGTTAAAACGTGGTTTGTGACTCTTTATTTCTTCCGATTCCTTTAATAGCGCTACTAACTCACTTCCGGTCACTTCGTGCGAAATATCAGCCGTTTTAAGCTTCATTTCCAGTCCTTTTTTGCTTTTGGGATTGCCCAGATGCGTAATGATGCGGTTTCGGATATTTTTACTCTTCCCGATGTAGAGTATTTCCCCCTTTTCGTCATGCAAATAATAGACACCCGTTTCAGTAGTCAATTGACGGATATAATCCATCGACAAATCAGCATGCAATCCATCTGCACTGAACTTATTATAGGGATCATCCGGATTAAGAAGCCCATTATTCTTATTCAAAAGAATCTCAAATAGTTTAACGGTGGCCAATGCATCACCAGCAGCCCGGTGACGCGCATCATTTCCAATGCCTAATTCAGGACAGATCTTACCTAAACTATAAGAAGCATGCCCTGGCAGCAGTTTTCGACTCAATTTAACCGTGCAAATTGTGGGCATATTAAAATCGTAACCAAGGCTCTTAAACTCTTCTTTAATAAATCCATAATCGAACCCGGCATTGTGTGCCACAAACACACTTCCTTCACATATGCTTACAATGTCTTTAGCTACTTGATAAAACATTGGAGCGGATTCCACCATTTCATTGGTAATACCGGTTAAACCGGTTATAAAAGGCGGAATATAGCATTCCGGATTAATCAAGGTCACATACTCATCCACAATGCGTTCGCCATCGTGTTTATAAATAGCAATCTCCGTGATTTTCCCTTTATCAAAATTCCCCCCCGTGGTTTCAATATCTACAATTACATACATAAGCTATTCTGAGCAAAAAATAAGCACCGGGTTAAAAGTACAAATTTAATATTTTATCAGTCAAATTGTTCCCTTAATACACCTCTAAAAATTTGCTACATCCCTTGTAAATTCAGGCTTAAAGTACTATCTTTGAATTACGATCTTTGATACAAAGTAAACCGCATCAGTTATTTGATTGTTAAACTCAACACTATCATTAAACCGAGTGTCGCTATCTGTTCAAAGGGCGGGCCCCACCTTCGGGTTATCTTTTTAGATACGGGGGATTACCGATGAATGAATGCACTCAAATCCTGATTACAGGAGTTTAAATTAATCAAGGCTGGTGCGGCCTTTATAAAAAAACCGCCTTATGGGCGGTTTTTTTGTTTATACCAGTGCAGCTTGAAATTAAATGGTTATATATCCCTCAACAGCACATCTGTCTTACTCGATGTTATTTTGGCCTGAAAATGGCCTAAGATATTCCGGAACTGAGCCAATGTAGTACTTTCTTGTCCATGAAAATCAGAAGTTCCCCGTTGCTCAAGCAAACTCAATATGGTTGAAACCTTCAAACTATTAATATCTTTGGCCGGAAGATAAAACACCTTCTTTCCATCCAGGGCATTTACTTCTGCCAACACTTCTGCATTAATCAATTCATAAACAACATCCTGAACCAGCTTTATAGGCAACTTCAACTCCAGTGATAATTCTTGATTATCCATTCCCTTTTGTCCCTGCACAAAGAGTTTAACCACTTTGTGCGTAATAAGAAGGGCCACCAAACGCTTGTAAGAAAAACTTATATTCCGGGTGTCATACTCAAATTCGTAACTCTTGACATTTTGAGTGGCAAAACCAACTTCGGCACCAAACAATACAATTAGCCACGAGGTTTGAAGCCAAAATAAAAACAATGGAAACGCTGCAAAACTACCATAAACAGCATTATAACGGGAAACGCCTATTTGAAAATGGATGTAATAGTATTGCAGCAGTTGAAACAAGGTACCGGCTATTATTCCTCCTAAAAGAGCCGCCGAAAACTTCACCTTGGTATTGGGCATAATATACAGGACCATTGTAAACACAACCCAAATAAGCATATAAGGAAAAAGCTTAACAAGAAAAGGACTGGCAAATGAAAAAAGTACGACGCCTTGAACCTGATTATTTATCAGCACTAACATACTACCCGACGACACGATAAACAGAACCGCCACTATTAAAATGGATATATAGTCACTGAATTTACGGACAAAACTGCGTGCTCGCTTAATATCCCATATTTCATTAAAATACTCCTCAATGCTGCCCAAAACATTCATAACCGACCACATCAAGACCAAAAAACCCACACCGGTTATCATACCTCCTTTTATAGAAAGAAGGTATTTATCTGCAAACTCAGTAACCCATAAAATAATATCTTCTTGACCGGCAAAACGAGATTGCAACTCCTTTTCCAAAACCTGCTTAAAGCCAAAACCTTTGGCAATCCCAAATGCCATTGCAGCAACGGGCACAATCGATAACAAGGAATAATAAGTAAGCGCGGAAGCCTTTTGCAAACACTTATCCTTGAAAAAACCTTTGACAGCAAGTATCAGGATACGCGCAATACGTATTAGTATAAACTGGCCTTTGGAAGTATTCTCTGAAGTCACACGCCATATATCTTCAGTAATAAATTTGTGGATAGCCCGAAGCTGTGATTTCAAAACGATAAGATTAAACGGTTAGCGAAAAGAAAAAATATAGCAAGCCTATAAGCCGGGTCCTGTACCCTAAAAACAGTTTTAAAGGGTGTCTATCATTTATCTCGAATCATGGTCACCCATGACCTCTAGCGACCTACCCCCCTCAACATTTCAATGAAAAACAAAGCGAGCAACTTTGCGCAAAAGCATTGAGGTGTACATGGTCTTGCAATCCGAAAGGCGTACAGCTAAAACAGTCACCTGCCTTACTGGTGAGCTCTTACCTCACCTTTTCACCCTTACCTCAATCGAAATTGGGGCGGTTATTCTCTGCTACGCTACTATACTTTCACAAATATCTTCCTATTCACAAGTACGGTGCTCTACATTGCCCAGACTTTCCTCTCCTGTCGACAGACAAAAGCGATAGACCGGCTTGCTATGGGCGCGAAAGTACAACAATTTTATTCAATTTGAAAAGGAATATAGGAATCTAACTCCACTACGAACGCATCTTTGTATCCCAATGCCTTATATTTTTCAATTTCCTGTGCGGCATCACTTCCCTTAAATTCTCCAATACAATATCTAAATATCTTATCTTTCAGTCGATACTCCTTTACTTTATCTAAATCCTTAAAATGACTTAAATAAACAGGAAAACGAAAAGCACTTAGCTGCACGGTATAGATTTTATTGGGATCAATTTTACCACGCTTATATTGCCCTTTAATCACATAGTCATTGGTATTAACGACAAAAGCCTGTTCATACCCCAACGATTTAACGGATTCAACCTGGCTTTTAGCTTCTTCATAACTACCATATTGCCCCACGCAAAAACGGTAATACCCATCCTGGCAAGGGTATTCCCTGGCGATATCAATATTCGTAAAAAATTGAGGTGCACCCGGAGGATGCTTTAATGCAATAATTTGTATGGCAAAATAGGGAGCCATGGCTTGTTGCATCCGAATGATTTTCTTATCTGTTCTCAGGTGAGCCAGGTTATCAGAAGCATCAGTTGAATACACAATTGAAAACAAGGCTAAGATCAGCAAAAATAATTTCATCTTCATTATATCGGTATTTTGCCGCTTTTGGTCGGTTTATAGTTGAAACGACAAACACACCACAGGGCGTTTGTCGTTATTCATTTAGTTATTTTAATATTTTCCACACAACAACTTCAATTCGTCTGTTTTGCTTATGTTGTGAAGCTTCACAATAAACACCTCGTCGACATTTATTAAGCAGATACCTTTCTCCATAACCGCGGGGAATGACGTTCTTATCTTCCACTCCCTTTGATAGCAAATGTTGCTCCGCTTTGTCAGCCATGTCTTGAGAATCATCCAGGTTTTTCAGCTTATTACCTTTTGCCTCCGTATGGCCATTCAGTCTGATAACAATATTAGGATTCTGAATCAGGAATGCGGCCAATTTATCTAGTGTTGCGTTTGCTTTCTGATCAAAGTTAGTACCATCATAAGCGATCACCATCTTACTTATTTCATCCAAAACAAGATCATCAAATATCGGCGTCAAGCTTAATCCATTATTGCTAATATCATCTAACTCCATGATGTGAACGATCATTCTTTTAGAATTAAAATCTTTGCCTTTGGATATTTCAATCTCAAATTCCTGCTGATCGTTCTTATACTCATCCGGAATACTAATCTTTAAAACACCATTCGAATCGGAAGTACCGGATCCTACAAGCTGTCCTGTATTCGCATCTTTAATAACTACCTTAACCCCTTCAATCACATCACCATTGAAAGTACTGGTCATTTTAGTCGCAAAAGCTGCAGGAAACATCGACAAATCAAGTGGCGGTTCAACAACTGGTGTCTCAACAACGGGTTTCTCAATAACTGGTGTCTCAACAGGTAATTCCACTACTGGGGGAGCTGTTTCTGTAATGGTTTCGTCTCCAAACACCGGGATTTGATCTAAACCTGCAACCGGTATTTTATCACCTTCATCTTCACCTGTATCTTCTGCCTTAGGCCTAACTGTATAAATGACATCATTTTCACCTGAACCACTGCGATTAGATGAAATAAACCCAAGAGTGGGATCTTTCGGATCCTGCACATATTGAAAGTCATCCTTATTACTATTAAAAGGCTGCAGCATATTCCTGGGATTGGTCCATTTGCCAGACACATATTCCGCTTCAAATATATCTAAACCACCAAAACCATAATGACCATCTGACGCAAAATACAACTTATTATCGGGACTAATAACCGGCCACCGTTCATCGCCGTAGGTATTGATATCATTGCCCAAATTTTCACCTTTTCCCAGTTGTCCATTGGTTTTTAGAGTGGCACGATATAAATCTTTTCCACCTAATCCCCCACGTTCAGTAGAAGTATAGTACAGGAATTTATCATCTGGTGAAACCGATGGATAAGCGACTTCATAATCATCACTGCTAATAGAAGCCTCCTTTTCATCAACCCAGTCATTCCCATCAAAACGTGCCGTAAAAATTTTAATCACGCTTTTTCCACCTTTAACACGCACGCTTTTGGAGAAAAAGATACGGGAATAATCACTGGTAAAAGCGGTAGCTCCCACGTGTGTATCAGCTGTAAGATTTTTAGAAAACACAGTCTTTTCTTCCTGCATCTCACCATCAATAATAGGAGAATAAACCATATTTAAAAAAGCTTTGCCCTGCTTATCTAATTTTTTACTACCTCCCCGATCGGCTGCCGAATAGACTACCCCTTCCTTAAAATAATGTATGCCAAAGGACTGTCCTCCAATCGCAAAGGGTGCGGGATTAATAACTACATCATCACGGAATTGACGATTCTCATTAGCCCAATTACAAGCCTTAATATACTCATTCATTTGAACGGGGTTGGAACCGGATTTTTTGGCTTTTTCATACCATACCTCGGCTAACTCAAAGGCCCCAATTTGATGATAACAAGAAGCATAAGTAAAAACATGATTACCTTTCAGACTGGCTTCAATCTCCATATAACGGTTGAGCGCTTCATTGGTATTTTTTAACTCAAAGTAACACTTGGCAATTTGAGCTTTTGTTTCATTATCAAAGGAGGCTCCTTTATCCTTAGCTCTATTGTACAAATCCAATGCTTGAAAGTACTCACCTTGATCATAAAAGCCATTAGCTTTTCTCAATTCTGTTTTCTGACCGCTAACAGTAATTGAAGTAATCATCAATATGAATAAAAAATAAAATCGGTAGTTGGGTTTCATAGGTTATATTGTTTTAACCATATATGCTGAATATAAAGCGTCTTCCGTATTTTCGTTTTTAATGTAAAAAAAAACAATGTTATTAACAACTAAAAATAGCGAATCGATCGCATTCCAGGTCTTTTATTGAAAGAAAAGTCAAATTGAATACCTATTTCATGGGATCCTGCTTTTGCGTAACGATTTAAAGATGACAATGAATAATCAAATGAATATCTTACTGTAAACTGATCATTAATCACATACTCTGTTAAGAAAACCACATCCGAAATACTTCTATAAGAAGCTCCAACCCACAGACTTTCCATCAATAATACATTGGCAGACACATCAAATTCCAATGGGGCTCCAACAACCGTTCTAATTAACGCTGTCGGCTTAACTTTAACATCTCCCCAATCAAATACATAACCTCCATACCAATAGGAATGTAAATACTTAAAATCAACGGTATTTTTCAACGATTCTGCGTCATCATTATAAACAGGATTAAAAAATTTAGGAATGGAAAAACCGGCAAAATAATTCTCGGCAAAGAAATAGGCGCCAAATCCAAAGTTAAATCCTAATTTACTCTCTTTACCCGCCAATAAAGGATCCCCAAAATCCGGAGCCACAGCTTTACTTCCATCATACACATTGGAACTCAAGCCAACCTGCAATCCTAAAGAGATAAATTTATCATTCCTATCTAATTGCAACTTATAGGATGCTGCTGCAAAAAAATCAAAGTTATTGGTGAATCCAATGTTATCATTGGCCAGGATGATACCAACACCCAAATTAGTATCCTCAATGGGACCATGCACGTTAATGGCATCATTCATTGGGGCACCTTTTACACCAAACCATTGGTTTCTGTGTAACATTAATCCACTTATTATGTCGCGGGTGCCGTTATAAGCTGGGTTAAGCAAGCCTTGATTGGCAATATAATGATTGTATTGAGCCTGATTTTGCGCATTCAGGCTCAATACAATCAATAAAAATAGTATGATGGATATCAGATATCTCATATTCATTTTTTTAGTTCTAACGTCTCAATTCAATGTATCCATTGTATTCCTGAGTGATGTCTCCGCTTTGGTCATCTACTTCTGGAGTCACAGTCACAGTAAATACATAGAAATAAGTACCACTTGGTAATTTATCACCCAATGAAACCATTGTAGCCTCATTGGCTGAACCATCCCATAAATTACTCTCATCATATTTTGGTCCTTTAGAACGATAAACCACAGTACCCCATCTATTAAACACCTCTAATTTAGATGATGAAAATTCTTCAATACCAAATATTTCAAAATAATCGTTCTTACCATCTCCATTAGGAGTTAATGCATTAGGTATGATTATAGCCTTATCGTTAAATTTTTCGTTTCCTGCAATAACAATTACCGTAGCACTATCATTAGGTAACGGAGGACATCCAAGAATATTTACATAATACCGAACAGAGTCAACACTTAAGAAATCTGGACGTTTCTGATAAGAAAGCACTGTTCCTTCAGGTTCAATAGATACATCACCAAAATATGGCTCCATTGGATCTGCATTAGCAGACTTCTTTTTGAATGAGTACTCTATATCTCTGGAATAATCAAACACATCATTACCTTCACCTCCAATGTAATATGTAGATTTTGGTTCATCATTTGCAGCAAGATCAATACTACCAATATAATTTCCTGGATTTATTCTGATTGTATCCTCTTTCGCAGTTATTCTGTTTGGCCATGAAAAGATCCGCGTAGTTTTACTGAATGTTTTTGGAACACCACCATTTTTGAATTTTGCTTGTATACCATATATTAACACTCCTGTTTGACGATTAGGATTCAATTCAGTATCATCAACTATTACTAAATTATTTCCATCTCCAATACCAGTATTACCACTTAGTAATTGACCATCTCTACTTAAAGTATAAATTACATCATTTTGTGAATTCTCGATAAGTATTGCGCGATTTTCACCTGAACAAAATGGTTGCTCAACAGGAACTTTAGCAGAATAAAAGTGTTTTTCTTCAATCTCTTGACTATCAAGTATAGTTTGATCTGCTAAAGCAGCTGTACAACCTGTTGCAATGTTAGTTGCTCGTACAGTATAAACTCCCATTGATGTAGGCATGCCAAATGATATTCCTGCACTGCTACCAGGAGCTTCAACAGAAGCACCATAATCAACACCATCTTTCATCAGTTGATACCTGATACCATCTTCTGTTGATGTCAATGTTATCTCCGTAACTGTAGCTGGTCCATTATCTGGTTCCATTTGAATAGTATTATCTGGTAAGCGATTTTCTACAAGAGTAATCATACCAGTCATGTCAATAGGACATCCAGTTTTAAAATCAACCGCATCCACTCGATATGTACCTGCTGCATGATCATTGATGAAATAGAAACTATTACCATCGCCTGTTTTGTAATCCACAACCTCATTTGCTGAATTATATAAGCGATAACCAATATCAGCAGTTGAACCATCTAATCCAATTTTAACACCGTCAATATCTGCACAATAGTCTGTAATATTACCCTCTGTATTTACATTAAATACTAATGGAGATCCTTTGTATCTAACTGCAACAGTTCCCATTGATCGCTCGCAGGTTTGTCCACGGTTAGCCTTAATTTCATAAACAACATCTGTTTCAACAGGTTCAGTATCTGTGAATTCCAAACGACTGCCTGTACCTGTTAATATTTGACCAGTTGCAACATCATCATTTAACAATTCATATTCAATGCCAATATCACTACTACTCAAACTAATTGTTACATCAGTATTTGCACATTGATTATCCACATCAGATGAAACGTTGTATTCATTGGCTGAAGAAGTAGCAGTAATTGTAAATGGAGCAGAACTGTTTGTACATCCTGAAGTATTATTTATTGCATCTATACGGTATTCGGTTGTTCCACCTATAAGACCAACAAAGAATTTATCATTTCCATCCCCTTGAATAAAGCCAATACTAGTCCCACCAGCAGTTTCAATAAGCTGATAATTTTCATTAGAAATAGAACCTTGCACTCCAACCCGCACTCCTTCGCTGAAATCACAATAAGTATCTCCATCAGGACGTAGAACAGTTGGTACTGCCGGTGCATCATTAAATATTACTTCAATAGTGCCCATGGATAATTCGCATGCTTGCCCATGATTGGCAAAAACTTCGTATATAACAATTCCATCAACAGGTTCATTAACCGTCCATTCCAATCCATTTCCTGTACCAGGTGTTAATGTTCCAGACGCGACACCATCAGTTAATAATTCATAGTCTACACCTAAATCACTACCATTTAAACTAATAATTACATTAGATGAAGTACATGCAGTGGACACATCAGAACTCACTATATATTTATTAGCCGAAAGCGTAGCAGTAATAGTAAACGCAGGTGAACTATTGGTACAACCGGAACCATTGTTGGTAGCCTCTACAATATACTCAGTAGTGCCTCCAATCAAGCCGGAAAAGAATTTATCAGTTCCATCTCCCTGAATCAAACTAACACTAGTTCCACCTGTAGTTTCAATGAGTTGATAGCTTTCACCTGAAACAGATCCTTGTACTCCAATTCGTACTCCACTATTAAAGTCACAGTAACTATCGCCATCTGGACGCAAAACAACAGGAATAACAGGTTCAACTTTATTATTAATATCAATACTTCCCATTGCAACATCACAGATACCACCAGATACGGCAACAATTTCGTACTGAATTATACCACTACCAATAGGCGTAGCATCCCATGATATCGGATTACCAGTTCCTATACGATCAGCAGTGACTTCATGAATGCCAGATATATACAGTTGATAAATTACACCAACTTCACTGCCATCAATTCGTAAGGTTGTTCCCACAGTACCACAAATATCAGTAGCATCTGCAGTCACATTAAATTTAGCAGGACGGGTCAATTCAGTAATCACAATAGCAATTCCTCCATGCATTGCAGTCTGACAGGCATCACCGCCATACGATCCATAAACACTGTAAGTTCCAGCAGTAACCGTTCCTAATACAAGATTATCACTACCATCTCCTGTTACACTAGCGACCAATTTATTTGTGATATCAAAGACCTCATAGACGACGTCAGTCTCTGAATGCTCCATCCTTAATTCAACACCAGCCTGATCATCACAGTAATTACTATCATCAGAAACAACTTGATAATCTGTAGGGGAAGCAACTTGTTGGACAAGCACTTCACCATTCATACTTGAAGTACATCCTTTATCTGTAATTGCTACTACCTCATATGTTCGTAAGTCAGTATACTTACCGAAAATAATAGTATCGCCGCCGGCAACGCCAATGGCAGTTGCTCTGTTGATAATCCCGCTACCATCATCATATTGAAGGGTATAACTTACATCGACTTCAGAATTGTCAATACCAATTTCAGCCCCATCTAACGGATCACAGAAGAAACCAGAACCGATCATCTTAAATGCGACAGGCAGAGGATTAACAGTTAAAGTCACACGATTTAGCATTTCAATGGTACAATCCACGCCATTATCACCTATCACAAAGTACTCCCCTTCTTCATTCACCAGAGGAAATAACTGAGCCAGTCCATCACCTAGGAAGTTACCTTTGGCAGTGCCTGTTGCGCTTCCAGGTGCATCAGCTAAATATAGTGTATACGTAACACCTGCTTCAGTGGCAGATAAGCCAAATTGTTGACCAGGATCTCCATTACAAATATCGCCGGCACCTGTTACAGAATACTGATTGATGGCACCGGGAACATTTATGAGTACATCATCTGTTAATAAATACTCACAACCATTCAAACTAGCATAGGCATTATAAGTGGCTGCAATATCAACTATTGCATTTGGAAATTCTACATCAGTACCATCACCGGTCACACTATTACCTGTTCGAACGCCGCCTTTTATCAATTCGTAGACAACACCGGCTTCTGAACTTTCTACAATTACAATTGCACCAGTGGAACAATCCGTTCCTGTGCCAGCTTTAACCGTTAACAACTTGGTCAAATCAGCATAAGGTTTTTCGCTAATTGCAAAACGACCATTCATCTCAGAGGTACAAGAGGTCACACCATCTTTTTTGCGCCCAACTATATAATAGGTATCGGTTCCGGTTATCTCGAATGAGAGTAATCCACCAGTTCCATCCGTCCACGAACCAGTTGCTGCATCCCCTTCTCGTTCCCATCGGTACTCCACATCCGCTTCAGATCCATTCAAGCGCAAGTAGGTGACACTACCGGTACAATAATCGCCATCAGAGGTCACATCAAAAGCAAATGGCAGGGGATCCACAACAATATCAAGCGTATTATTCATAGGTGACTGACAGCCTACACCAGGTATTGTTGCCGTCACAGAATAAGTACCAGTAGTTAAGAATGTACCAGGGAAGAATAATGGTGTTGCAATATCAGTTACCGTTCCTGTAATAGGAGTACCTTGAGCAACGCCACCTAAATACAATTGATATTCAACACCTAACTCTTGACCAGCTAACCAAAGCTGTAATCCGGTTCCATCACCGAAACAGTAATGTCCACCGTTAGTGGCTTCCAGATTATGAGTCACCGGAAGAGCGATGGTTTGTACATCCACACTACCGTTCATTGGAAATTCACAGCCAGAACCGGATAGCACACGAACGGTATACATTCCATCAGCAGTGAATAGTCCTAATGAAATATCACTACTATTGCCAAGAACTGAAACTCCTGTATCAACACCATCTTTGTAAACTACATAATTAACAGTATTATCGAGTGACCCATCTAAACGGATTTCAATACCCACATCACCTGCACAATATCTGCCATCAGCAGGTATTGAGTAAACATTGAAAGGTACATCAGATCCGTCACCATTAATGGTAAAGTTTCCATCCATAATAATGGTACATCCCAATGAAGTCACTGCTTGCACTGTATACACACCAATAACACTTTGAGCAGAAAAGTTGATAGGATTTCCATCACCTGCAACAGTTTCAACTAAAGCACCATTGAGCAATAAATTATAGTCAATATTATTATCTGAGTCGGCTACTCCAATGATCCAACCAGTTCCACCATTACAACCCGTCTCCGAACCATTGTATGGAGTAATCTGATAAACAGATGGAAGTGGATTTTCAGTAACCGTGATTCGATTATTCATTTCTAAGCGATCGGCCGGTACCGTCAAATAGTAAGCTTCAATTCTATATTCCTCAGTTCCGGGAATATTGTCCCACTGAACAGCATTAGTTCCATCATGTGTAATGGTGCCGACAACTCCATCATCAGAGGTTCGCATCAAATCATAGGTGACACCATTTTGAGGGGTTGCAACGTATATACTCACAGTTGAAACATCTCCCTGACAATGATCTACACCAGAGGACAATACATTCAGCCCCTGAATACCATCCAACACGGTCATTGTTAATGTTTCAGTGGAGATACAACCAGCTGCATTATGTACATTAACAGCCACTACATCACCATTCACTAATGCATTAGTTGTATAGGCATTCCCATTTCCTAAAGCCTGAACAGAAATTCCATTGATAAAAAATTCATAGTCCGTTCCTCCTCCAGCTGCAAATGTCACCGAAGTTCCGACGATGATATTACCGGCAGGATTAGCTGTAAGGGTGGCGCTTGGATTGGAATTAACAGTATATTTTAACGCAGAAGACAATGAAAAACACGTTGACGCACTGTTTGTAACTAATACCGAAACCTCGTCGTCATTAACTAAGGCTGTTGTAGTATAAGTATCTGTAGTTGATGGCCCTTGCACCGAAATACCATTCACAAAGAAGTGGTATGTATCAGACCCAGAACCTGTAAACGTAACCGATTCCCCTTCACAAATAATGTGATCGGCATCAGAGCTGCTTAAAGTAGCTGTTGGATTTGCATTTACTGTTATTGTTATGCCCGCATGCGTATCTTCACAACCCGCCGCATCAATAACTTTTACCGTTACCACCTGACCATCAGTTAGTCCAGCATCAACATAAGTAGCAGACGCATTAGGCCCTTGCACACTAATAGCATCTTTAAAGAACTCATATTGAGCACCTCCAATAGCCGTAAATGTAACAGACTGGCCAACACAAATCTCAGTTAAAGTTGCTGTTAAGCCAGCTACGGGTTTACTTATTGTAATAGCCACCGCTTCTGTATCTTCACAGTTATTACCATCTATTACTCTAACTGAAACTGTAAAATCATTAATTGAACTATATTGAAATGTATTGAGAGGCGAAGCTGCACCTTGTGAAACCGCATCTACAAAAAACTCATAGTTATCTCCACCACCTGCTGTAAAGGTAACTGTCTCATTTTCACAAGCCACATCAGCAGGTTGATCACTTGTTAAGGTGGCAGTTGGGAGATCATGTACCGTCATGGTAATAACCGGGACAGAAGCAGCTGAACATCCGGCACCAGAACTGGCCACAACATAAATCGCATCTCCAGTTACCAATGTATTTGAAGAGTAAGTGTTAGATGCACTATTCTGAACATCCACATTATTCACATAGAAAACATAATTACCGTAACCAGAAGTCGCTTCAAAATCCACTGTTGTACCATTGCACACTGTATTGCCACCTGCAGAGCTTATAGTCAATGTAACAACAGGGTTCGCATTGACTGTCATAATAATAGAGGCAGATTGGTCAATACAACCAGTTGTATTATCTGTGACAATTACATATATCTGATCTCCATCTTCTAAAGAGCCATCCGTATAAGTAGAAGTATTTCCATCTTGCATGGATGTATGTATGGTTGCTCTAACACGGAAAAACTCATAATTGTAATTACTCGAACCATTTGCTCCATTAGCATTAAACACAACAGGTGTACCGGCACAAATTTCAGCTCCCGGTGAAGAAATACTTATACTGGCAATCACCTCGTTAACAGTGACATTTGAAACAATTGGAGAGGTCGCATCACAACCTGCTGCATTATCATAATTAACGCTTACTGTTTGGGCGCCTGCCGTGAGCCATGTGACGGTTACAGAATTATCCGTTCCGGTTCCGCCTGATGTGATGGTTCCGCCTGCTGAGACAGTCCACACATAATTACTCATCCCCCCCTGTGTTGTATAAACATTACCGGCTGTTCCGGCACATACATCTGCTACTTCAGTAGTAAAAGTAGGTATTGGCAATGCATTAACAGTTACATTACTTACAGCTGGTGCTGGTGCATCGCATCCTGCCGCATTATCATAATTAACGCTTACAGTCTGCACTCCTACTCCATTCCAGGTTATCGTTATTGAATTATCCGTCCCTGCGCCTCCGGCCGTGATGGTTCCGCCTGCTGAAACAATCCACACATAATTGCTCATGCCCGCCTGTGTCGTATAAACATTACCTATTGATCCAGCACAAACATCTGTCTCTTCAGCTGTAAAAGTTGGCGTTGGCAGTGCATTAACAGTTACATTACTTACTGTAGGTGATGTGGCATCACAACCAGCTACATTATCATAATTAACACTCACTGTTTGAGCGCCTATTCCATTCCATGTTACAGTTACAGAATTATCCGTTCCTGTTCCACCTGCGGTGATCGTTCCGCCTGCAGATACAGTCCATACATAATTGCTCATCCCTGCCTGTGTCGTATAAACATTACCTGTTGAGCCAGCACAAACATCGGTCTCTTCAACTGTAAAAGTTGGAGTGGGCAGTGCATTAACAGTCACATTACTTACTACCGCTGAAGTTGCATCACATCCTGCAGCATTATCATAATTAACACTCACTGTTTGAGCTCCTACTCCAGTCCAGGTTACAGTTACGGAATTATCCGTTCCGTTTCCGCCCGCTGTGATGGTTCCACCTGCAGATACAGTCCATACATAATTACTCATCCCAGCCTGGGTTGTATAAAAATTACCTGTTGACCCGGCACAAACATTCGTTTCTTCTGCTGTAAAAGTTGGAGTGGGAAGTGCATTAACTGTAACATTACTTACTACCGCTGAAGTTGCATCACATCCTGCAGCATTATCATAATTAACGCTCACTATTTGAGCGCCAACTACATTCCACGTTATAGTTATTGAGTTATCCGTTCCGGTTCCGCCCGATGTGATGGTTCCACCTGCTGAAACAGTCCACACATAATTGCTCATGCCAGCTTGTGTCGTATAAACATTACCTGTTGAGCCTGCACAAACATCGGTCTCTTCAGCTGTAAAAGTTGGCGTTGGCAGTGCATTAACAGTTACATTACTTACTGTTGGTGATGTAGCATCACACCCCGCTGCATTATCATAATTAACACTCACTGTTTGAGCGCCTATTCCATTCCACGTCACAGTTACGGAATTATCCGTTCCTGCTCCACCTGCTGTTATAGTACCGCCTGCAGATACAGTCCATACATAATTACTCATCCCAACCTGTGTCGTATAAACATTACCTGTTGAGCCTGCACAAACATCGGTCTCTTCCGTTGTAAAAGTTGGAGTCGGTAGTGCATTAACAGTCACATTACTTACTACCGCTGAAGTTGCATCACATCCTGCCGCATTATCGTAATTAACACTCACTGTTTGAGCGCCTATTCCATTCCACGTAATAGTTATTGAGTTATCCGTCCCTGTACCACCGGCTGTGATGGTTCCGCCTGCTGAGACAGTCCACACATAATTACTCATACCCACCTGTGTTGTATAGACATTACCTGTTGACCCAGCACAAACATCTGTCTCCTCTGCTGTAAAAGTTGGAGTAGGCAGTGCATTAACAGTCACATTACTTACCACTGGTATTGCTGCATCACAACCAGCTGTATTATCATAATTGACAGTTACTGTTTGTGCTCCTACACCATTCCAGGCTACAGTTACGGAATTATCCGTTCCTGCTCCACCACCTGTGATAGTTCCACCCGCAGATACGATCCACACATAATTACTCATGCCAGGCTGGGTTGTATAAACATTCCCTGTTGACTCATCACAGACAGCCGTCTCTTCAGCTGTAAAAGTTGGCGTTGGCAGTGCATAAACAGTTACATTACTTACTGTAGGTGATGTGGCATCACACCCCGCTGCATTATCATAATTAACACTTACTGTTTGCGCTCCTACACCATTCCAGATCACAGTTACTGAATTATCCGTTCCTGCTCCGCCAGCTGCGATAGTTCCACCTGCAGATACAGTCCATACATAATTACTCATCCCAGCCTGGGTTGTATAAACATTACCTGTTGACCCGGCACAAACATCCGTTTCTTCTGTTGTAAAAGTTGGAGTGGGCAGTGCATTAACAGTCACATTACTTACTACCGCTAAAGTTGCATCACATCCAGCCGCATTATCATAATTAACACTCACTGTTTGAGCGCCTATTCCATTCCACGTTATAGTTATTGAGTTATCCGTTCCTGCACCACCGGCTGTGATGGTTCCGCCTGCTGAGACAGCCCACACATAATTACTCATACCGGCCTGTGTTGTATAAACATTACCTGTTGACCCGGCACAAACATTCGTTTCTTCTGCTGTAAAAGTTGGAGTGGGAAGTGCATTAACTGTAACATTACTTACTACCGCTGAAGTTGCATCACATCCTGCAGCATTATCATAATTAACGCTCACTATTTGAGCGCCAACTACATTCCACGTTATAGTTATTGAGTTATCCGTTCCGGTTCCGCCCGATGTGATGGTTCCACCTGCTGAAACAGTCCACACATAATTGCTCATGCCAGCTTGTGTCGTATAAACATTACCTGTTGAGCCTGCACAAACATCGGTCTCTTCAGCTGTAAAAGTTGGCGTTGGCAGTGCATTAACAGTTACATTACTTACTGTTGGTGATGTAGCATCACACCCCGCTGCATTATCATAATTAACACTCACTGTTTGAGCGCCTATTCCATTCCACGTCACAGTTACGGAATTATCCGTTCCTGCTCCACCTGCTGTTATAGTACCGCCTGCAGATACAGTCCATACATAATTACTCATCCCAACCTGTGTCGTATAAACATTACCTGTTGAGCCTGCACAAACATCGGTCTCTTCCGTTGTAAAAGTTGGAGTCGGTAGTGCATTAACAGTCACATTACTTACTACCGCTGAAGTTGCATCACATCCTGCCGCATTATCGTAATTAACACTCACTGTTTGAGCGCCTATTCCATTCCACGTAATAGTTATTGAGTTATCCGTCCCTGTACCACCGGCTGTGATGGTTCCGCCTGCTGAGACAGTCCACACATAATTACTCATACCCACCTGTGTTGTATAGACATTACCTGTTGACCCAGCACAAACATCTGTCTCCTCTGCTGTAAAAGTTGGAGTAGGCAGTGCATTAACAGTCACATTACTTACCACTGGTATTGCTGCATCACAACCAGCTGTATTATCATAATTGACAGTTACTGTTTGTGCTCCTACACCATTCCAGGCTACAGTTACGGAATTATCCGTTCCTGCTCCACCACCTGTGATAGTTCCACCCGCAGATACGATCCACACATAATTACTCATGCCAGGCTGGGTTGTATAAACATTCCCTGTTGACTCATCACAGACAGCCGTCTCTTCAGCTGTAAAAGTTGGCGTTGGCAGTGCATAAACAGTTACATTACTTACTGTAGGTGATGTGGCATCACACCCCGCTGCATTATCATAATTAACACTTACTGTTTGCGCTCCTACACCATTCCAGATCACAGTTACTGAATTATCCGTTCCTGCTCCGCCAGCTGCGATAGTTCCACCTGCAGATACAGTCCATACATAATTACTCATCCCAGCCTGGGTTGTATAAACATTACCTGTTGACCCGGCACAAACATCCGTTTCTTCTGTTGTAAAAGTTGGAGTGGGCAGTGCATTAACAGTCACATTACTTACTACCGCTAAAGTTGCATCACATCCAGCCGCATTATCATAATTAACACTCACTGTTTGAGCGCCTATTCCATTCCACGTTATAGTTATTGAGTTATCCGTTCCTGCACCACCGGCTGTGATGGTTCCGCCTGCTGAGACAGCCCACACATAATTACTCATACCGGCCTGTGTTGTATAAACATTACCTATTGAACCAGTACAAACATCCGTCTCCTCTGCTGTAAAAGTAGGTGTCGGCAGTGCATTAACAGTCACATTACTTTCCACTGGCAATGCTGCACCACATCCTGCCGCATTATCATAATTAACGCTTACTGTTTGAGCACCGACTCCATTCCACGTTATAGTTATTGAGTTATCCGTTCCTGCGCCTCCCGCGGTAATCGTTCCACCTGCTGAAACAGTCCACACATAATTACTCATGCCTAACTGGGTCGTATAAACATTACCTATTGATCCATCACAAACATCCGTCTCTTCAGCCGTAAAAGTCGGCATTGGAAGTGCACTGACTGTCACATCACTAACAGTAGGAGCCGCGGCATCACAACCTCCGGCATTATCATAATTAACACTTACAGTTTGTGCTCCAACTGCATTCCAGGTTACTGTGACTGAATTATCAGTTAAACCACCGCCGGCTGTGATCGTTCCGCCGGGGGACACATTCCAATTATAATCACTCATACCAGCTTGTGTGGCATAAACATATCCTCCAGTCCCCACACAGGCTTCTGTAACTTCAGCTGTAAAAGTTGGTGTTGGTAATGGTTTTACCATAACCTCCGGTCTGAAATCTGGCATCGTGGAAGAACAATCACCATCAATAGCTACAACATAATATGTATAATCCCCAGCAACAGGAGTAGAGATATTGTAGTTGATTTGGCCATTCTGACCAAGCATAAACCCCTTTGCACTACCAGAATCTTCGGAATACAATCGGTAAGATATACTTGAACCTTCAGAATTAGCTAAACTCATTGTATACGTTTCCCCAACACAAACTTCAGCAGGCCCTGTCAGATCAAATATTTGCGGTGCAGGACGAATCCTTGTACTTTTCCACAACTTCCCTTGAGGAAGAGCGGGAGTCCCTTTAATACACACTACATAAATTTCAACATTTTGATACGCAAGAGGCACATTATTGGGTGTAAAATAATAATCTGATCCATCAACTCGAATCAGATCAGGAATTTCATCACCAGGTTCGGCATCAGAATCAATCTCGGTAACTTTCCAGTAATATTCAGTCCAAGTTGGAACATCTGGACAATCTAATTTTATATCTTCTGAATTATCACAATAATTATCATCAACGCAACTCTGACCTGTAACAACATTAGTTGCCAAGGTCAAAAATAAAAGCAATAAAGAATGATATATTAGTACTCTTTTCATTTCCTGATCCTTTAGGTTAAAATCAATTAATCCTCAATCACTTTAATGCGATATTGTATTGAGTACCCCCTACCATTATTACTAAATTGCGAATACTCAACAAAGACTTCCTCATCTCCAACCCGTTGAAATATTTTTTGGGGCAAAAGATAAAGTCCGTCACCTTTCTTTTTAACACATCCTTCAAACTCAACTCCAGCTTGACCATTCCTTTTAATTCCTTTCACTTTCCAAAAGAATCTGTCACAAGAAATATATTTGCTATCTTCTGGTTTACAATCCAACAATACCTCTCCATCTGTAACAGAATACACTTTCTCTAAACATGGCAAGTTTTTTTCCTTATTATCTTGCGCAATAACGTTAACAACATTAACCAAAAGCATGATAACTAAAGCTCCAATAACTGCAAGTTTCTTTTTCATGTACTAAAATTTATTTTCAATGATCTGATCAACTCACAAACACTTCTCATCATCAATTCCCTGATAGATTGAGTTTATTTTGTTCGTTTCATAGAATCGACATTTTCTTATTCAAACGCCACTTAACAAAGCCCTCTACCCCATTAAACAGCAAAAATAATTTTAATATCCTATATACAAATAAATCGATTAGGTTTTTTACCATTTTTTTATGAACAATGCGCTAACATTGACAAAGACCACTATGCACTCGCCTGACGCAGCCACACAATGCCAAACATAACTTTACCCGTATCGCTCTAGTTTCCTGGTATTTTCACCTTCTTCTTTTGATTTATTTTGCACATAATAATTTAATATATTTTAACGTTTGTACGGACTATCTCAGCTTTAGTTACATACTACCTAAGCAGATACCAACTCATTCTCCTTTACTCAATAATTGACGAATCCACCCCTGACTTACTTGATCCGAATCCTGCACGGCAATTCTCACAATTTTAATATAGTCACTCAACCACTGTTGCCACGCAATGGTTTTCTGCTTTCTTTCCTTAACCACCTTACGCACCTCCGCAATCATCCGCATGCCTTTATCAGATAGCAACTGCAACTGATTCAAATCCTCCTTCAAGCCTGCAATATCTTTCATTTCCAAACCAAATACATGCATTTGATTTACAAAATCAGGGGTCGCTATCAGGTTATTGCAAAAAGCGGAAACCTGATAAAACCACTTTTCATAAACACGTTCACGTGGCCCTTTTAGAACCAAGGCCACCTGAGCTTCCTCGTCGGCCTCAAAAACAATACGGGCAATCTTTAAATACTTCATATACAAACGAGCCACCTGCTCATGCCTGTCCGCCTTATCCGCCATACACGCCACCTTACTCCCAACAATCCGCTGCTGACGATCCATTGTCTCACTTAACGCATTATACAATCGCCTCCCCTCAGCAATGCGCTCTTCTGCATAGCCATATCGATCAACCGCCTCTTTAACATGACTATTTTGCTGCGTCACATTCAAGATGCGTTGACTCTTGATCACAAATTCGTTCAATTTGAATTTAGTATAGTGCATAAACGACCTAAACTTATATTGAATCAAGCCTTTATATAAAATATCAATGTAAAATACAAATTATAATATTATAATTCCTAATATTTTTTAACTTTTATTTAAATTTATTTATAAATATTTTAATTGCTTCTTTCTGATTTGAATAAGCATCTATCTAATTTTAGATTGATCTACTTCAAAAACAAATTTGATATATTCTTTAGTAAGTTAGAAACCAACAATTTAATTTAGACAAAATAAATTTTAAACATAGAAATATAATTTATCAATTCAGAAATAATCTTATCTAACTTAGATAAGATCAATAGTATAATATCTTCTAAAAATGAACAAAAGTCTAAAGACCCCGGCGTTAAATTGCACAGAACAAAGAAGTAACTTCAAAAACTGAAAAAAAATAACGGTAATATTACCGTGACCTTATCTTCAAAAAAAAACACAATACACCGTATCGTTTTGGAATAAAAAGCCTCTTATCGAGACATAAGCGAGCCTTTATCGAGACTGATTCGGTAGTTGTTCGGGTTTTCATCGGTTCTATAGGACCGAAGCCGCATCGAATAACGACCGAACAAGAACCGAAAGAGGTACGCTTCAGTATCGGAGAGAGACATAAGAAGATCGGGTATACCAGGATTGACACCAGTGTTAAGGCAAGAGTGAAAAGGTAAAAGTGGAAAGTGAAAAGTGGAGAGTGAAAAGTTAAGAGTATTGAGACATTGATATTTTCATACATCCTATAATAATACCGAATACTAATCAAAATAAGCCATAAGTGCGTTGCACTACTTAAGTCCCTCTGATTATGTGTCGGTATATACCACTGCAATTTGAAACTCAAATGGTATTACTAGTGCTACAAATTGCAAGTTTAAGTATTTATTAATGGTGCAACCTACTGATATATGAAACACCTAATTACACTATATCAACTGCTTCGCAGTTTTCTTTAAAGGAACCGCGAATTTAACGAATTACACGAATTCGTTTTCCTCCGGAAAACGTTAATTACCAGAAATTTTAATAATTCGTTTAATTCGCGTAATTCGCGGTTTAAAGAAAAAATTTATTTGATTGGAAGCAAAGTAAATTATAGTACTTATTTTCACATGTTCTTTTTCACAATTTGAACTTCGACAACACCTAATCAACTCTTTTTATATAAGTGCTCTCCCGGTGAACCGGGATTACTTTATTTGTTCACCCATGTATATTCATTTATGGTGTTCACGATTTCCACTTTGTTCCAATTCTACAGCCCAAAAAAGTAAACCAAAAAGGCCGCCGCTCAATTGCAATACGAAATTGTTTTTGGTATTTGTATTTTCCTCTGTGCGGCTACTATATACCTCATTTTTATCCACAGATTAACACGGATTTCATCGCTGGATTCGAAATAATAACAAGGCCAATGGTTATCTTTTGCGTTTTTAGAAACAACTTGTTGTTTTGCTCTGTGGGATAGCTATCGTACTCTGTGGCTTCTTCGTGTAACTCTGTGTTACCCTTTTCTCCGCGTTATCTCTGCTTTTGCTAA
>JAEINY010000051.1 GCA_016342595.1 Marinilabiliaceae bacterium | reverse complement strand
ATCCTCTAATGTGCTAAATCTCTAACTCTCTATATTCGAATCCCCCATTGCCGCTTAATAAACCACAACAAGCCAAATACTAACACACTGGCTTTGATCAGGTGATTGAGCACCACCACAAATTCGGTTTCTGCTTTAATTACCTGTAAGAATAATATGGGACTCCAAATTAATAAAGTAGGGTAAAAAAAGCTCCAATTACTCAACTTTTGCCAGAACCATCCAATAAATAATCCCCAGCAAAACATAAAGAAGATACCCCCATAGACGCCATAATTGGCATAGCCCTCACCGGCTAGAGAGATACCCATACTGGTATTTTCTCCTAATGGTAAGCCTGTGTATTTCATAAAGTTCTCCCGTCCACCAGCTTTCTTCTTGTTAGGTGCCAAGAATCGGGGTAACAATGCAGCTTCAATTCCTTCAATAATTGTTGAACCGCCTGCATAAGGTTCGTATTCAGGTATGTGCTTCATTACTGCTGAAATAATCCAACCCTGATTAAGGCGGGCATTCATATCATCTTCGGATGAAGGGGTGACAATGCGGCCACTCGACCAGTTATCGGCTGCTAAACCAAGAAACAGACTGACTTTATTTCCCCCATAGCCTTTGTGGATGATATCTCTATACTCATGCTTTACCGATTGGATGGTAATGGCCAGAAACATGCCAATAAGGGCAATAACCATTTTTGAGCTATAAGAGAGTTTTAGCTCTCTGGCAACAAAAGTGAAAGTTAACATGGCCCATAATAATAGATCATGGAACATACCTGAAGCAATTGAGCCTAATGCCGTAATAGCCATTACAATCATAAATATTGGCCAGCGGTTAGGCTTGTCCGAAAAAAGCAGGTAGATAACGCCCACGTATTTGACGTTGGATAAAAGGAAGAAAACAAAGCGTAAACCTGCCGGAATAAAAGCATTGAGGTAAGGAATAATCAGACCCGCAATAATGAAAACATAAGGTAATTTTGGGTAGTTATTAAGCAAGTTAATAACGCGTTGGCCAATATCTTCCAGATTGGAATGATCCTTAAAAAACAAAGTGCCTAAACGAAAGGCGATAATAGCCGGTACGGCAAAAGCCATATATTGTTCTTCTGGCACATACATATAATACTTGTAGTGACTACTGCCATTGTGGTAATCGATATAAGGACCTACAATCCATTGCAAAGAGGCTAGTGTAGTCATTAAATCAATGATGGGAATTTTGTGGCCCATCTTATGAATGACTTGTAGAATGTAAAAGCCAGTAAAGGCAAGGCCGATGGAGGTCCAGCCCTGAATGCCCATGATGAGATTAAGAGCCAAGGCTATGGGTAGTATCCAGAAGATGCCTTTTTCTTGTTGGAGGTTTGCTATCATGGAAAAAGAATAGGGGTTAAAGTTACACGATTATTTGTACAAGCCTGCTTCATTGTAGTAAAGATATGATTTTGGCTTATCAGAACAAGAGACAATGGATTTATAGCTTATTAAGACATTAGTTTAAAGCGGAGATAAACTGAGCCAAATATTCCATTCACCCTAAAAAAATTACTGACTTATTAATCCAATCTCATCCAACACCTTCTTTAGTATACTTTCATAATCCCGACCATCAGTATGCACACGCTCCATTCCTTTTTTTGTCAAAGCTTCTAACTCAATAGAGTGGGTCTGATAGTATTTAATTTTTTCAATTATTTCATCAACACTATCATAAAAGATAGCCTCCTCATCAGTGAAAAACACAGTGGTTTCTTTGTTACACTCAGTAATTAAGGCTGTACCACAAGCTGGTATCTCAAAGGTGCGGGTGGTGTGAAGTTCAGGTATCCATTTTGATACAGAGCCCCATGAAAATTGATAGGCAGATAGTGTTTTTACATAGTCTTCACCATAAATCCCTTTGCCTAAATAATGGAGGTATTGGTTATTTTTATTTTTATTAACGAATGCCTCCCATTTGATTCCTGCAATGCTAACATGAATACTTTCTTTAATCAACCTTTGGAAAACTGTTTCACGTTCTTTTTCATGATGACCAATAAATAGTAGGCCTTTCTTTTTTGCTTCAAATGCTGTTAAAGGCTGATGAAGGTTTTTATCAAAACCCTGAGTAGCATACATAATTCGTTCTTTATTAAGGTATTGTTCAAAGTATTTTAATTCATAGGCTTTTGTGGTAATAGCATAATCATAAGTAGGTAATGATGCCTTGAATAGATGCGATTTGTGAAAGGTAAAAGCCGGGTCGGGAGTAAAGTGCACCAGTTTATCAGTAAGTGTTCCGAGGTAGGTTGTTGTTTTTGGAGTGAGGAAGATAGCTTTATCCACCCATATTAAATCAAAGTGTCTTGAGTTTTGAGTCTTGAGAATTGATACCTTTTTTGCTATATATTTATTGACCCTTTTAATCAGTGGTCCTCTCTTATAACGAAAGCCCATAGAGCGCCATAGGCGATGGCTTTGGTTAAAGGGGATATGGGTATCAATGATATTGAAGGTGACGGGTAATGAGTTTTCAGCCTCCAGTATTTGTTTGAGCTGATCGGCACGCATTTTACTGGTGGTGCCAGAGTCGTATTGGCCGATGTATAGGATGTGCATGACAATAGTATCTAGGGTGTAAGAGATAGAGTTAAGGAATTATTATTTTGGAGCCAAGAGGTGAATTGTTTTCACTTTATGCTGTAGTATTTTAGAGTGGTAACGTTTAGAAGTAAATGGATAATTCATATAGGAATTGAGAAATATGGCCATAATAGCAATGAGTTTAAAATCCTGATAGTTAGTGGATCGTTTTAGGACTAGTGGTATCATATAACCTTCTAATTGGGTTTTAATCTAAAAGCTATTTTATTTGAAAAACCCATTTGTTACCATTTTGTTGTATTAAAAGGTTTAAACTTTTATAATAATCAAAAGTAGCTTTCGTATACGGTGTAGCAATAATTGAAGTAACACCTTCTGTTTTCATTGTTGTAAAATTAATTTCAGGGTGAGCCTTATTTAATAATTGTTCCATTACAATACTTCGATAGAAATTTTTATTAGTCATAATATAACCCGAACCATCATTCCTTTTACTTGTATACCACCAAGGACCAATGCCTTCTGCTGCTAATAATTGACCTGAATACTTGTGGTTTGCATAAATTGCATAGCAGGAATGATTATTGCTTTTTAGATTTATCTCCTTTCGAACTTCATTACGCCATGTTTGATCTTCTTCCTGAATTTTGACCGATGTCAATCTTGCGATATTAGAGGATAATGTTAATAGACAATAAGCAAAGAAACTATAATATAGTGATTTCCCTATTATTTTATTTTTTGGAGTAATATCAAATAAAATAGTGATAGATGATATAGTTAATAAAAAATAAGCTGCTCTGATAAATTGAATTAAGTCAAAAGAAACATCTTGCAGAAGAGTACCTTTAGGGGCCATTAATTCAAATCGAAGTAATAGAGGTAATGCAATTGTACAACCTAGTGCAACAAGTACTGCACAGGTTTGCTCCAAGCATGCTTTCCTTGCATTAAAGAAGCCAATCATGATAATAACTAACCGAATGCTGCCCCAAATTATTAATGAGCCAATCATGACAACACTACCAAATAATATGTTTTGGTTTCCTATGAGCTGATTAAAGTATTCAATGTAGTAACCAGGAGCAAATCTTATTTGTATAAGACCTTCGCTATTGCTAAATAGGAGATAGTATATTGCACCAGCTGGTATTATACTTATGATCGTATAAATGAATCGAGCTCTATTAGTTTTGTATTGCCAAATTGAGCGGATACCAATGTAAATACCAAATGGCAAATACATAGCGGTTTTTGCGCCAACTAATAAAGATATAAATACTATATAAATAGTGGCATCATAGACTTTCCATTTAGATTGGTTAAATAGTATTAATACTGTACCTATTATAGCAAATGCCATAGTAAAAGGAGGATTTCCACCTGGCAATAAATAACCAGTTCCTAAAAAGACAATCTTTGATATTTCGAAGTTGAGTATATATTTAGGATTGATAGGAGCTAGGGCTATCAATAATAATATAACAGATGGTAGTGACCACCATTGTCCGGTGAATGACCTATTGTTGACTGTATTAAGAATGCCAGAAGCTAATAATATATATCCAAATAGTTTATATACTGGCATCCAAATGCCCCATAAAGAAACCTGCGCGGGAATTGATAATAGCTTGGTGAAAAAAGCTGGAATAATAAATGAAACAATTTGATAGTTAATAGCACCACCTTGGTCGTAGAAAGAATTAAGTGGTGAATCAACAGATAGTGAATGTGTAACTAATGTAAAAAAATAAGGATCAGGTAAGCCTCCTTTTGATTGAAATGGGATGATAGACATACCTTGATGAATATCGCTATCAATAAAAATATAGCAAAGAATAATACATAATGTGAGAAAGATAGAACTCCATTGGATTTCAAATCTGAGGGTTTGAATTAACTTTCCCTTTTTTAGCCAAATAATACCCGCCAAAATAATCAATAAAGGGAATATGAGAAGTAAAGTAGAATAGGAAATAAATATGCTAATTATACCAATAATGAGGCCTCCAACAATATATGATAGCGACCAGAATATCAGGCTTTCTTTAATAGTATTAGATGATAATAATACAGAGCTACCAATAAAGCCAATACCCATAAATGTAATGGTAACTAATATACTGCTTTTGAGACTTAGTGTATGAAATAAGATTGGTAGAATAAGGCAAACAAATAGAAAAAGAATGTTAATAAAGAAATGTTGAATTAATTTATTTTTCATTGAAAAAAGTTGTAATAGTTTGAATGATTTCTTTTAAATCAGTATTGCTTAAATGTAAATGAAAAGGTAATCTCAATAAACAATCAGTATACCTATCTGAATTTGGCAGTTTTCTTCCATCATGCTTTTTTGCATAGTAATTACTACTGTGCAGGCTTAAGTAATGAAATACAGCATGTACCTTATGGTTTTTTAAATATGCAATTAAGTCTGATCTTTCTTGTGCATCATTGCAAAGAAGGTAAAACATATGTCCATTATTTGTTGCGCTTTGAGGTAGGTGTGGTCCGAATATATGGTGTTTGTCTGAAAGGTGTTTAAGCCCTTCAAAGTATATTTGCCATATTTCTTTGCGTCGATTTTGGATCGATTCAATATTTTCTAGTTGAGCGAATAAAAAGGAAGCATTTAATTCGCTAGGTAAAAAACTACTACCTGTATCTACCCAGCTGTATTTATTGACTTCACCCCTGAAAAACTCAGCTCTGTTGGTTCCTTTTTCCCAAATAATTTCTGCACGTTTAATGAATTGATCATCATTAATAGCTAGCAAGCCCCCTTCGCCACATTGGATGTTTTTTGTTTCATGAAAGCTAAAACAACCCAAATGACCTATGCTGCCAAGAGGTTTTCCTTTGTAATAACTGGCAATTGCTTGAGCAGCATCTTCAACAACATATAAACTGTATTTATTTGCCAAGGTCATTATCTTATCCATATCACAAGCAACTCCAGCGTAATGAACAGTCACAATGGCTTTAGTTTTTTTTGTAATTAGAGCTTCTATTTTGTTTTCGTCTATACCCGGATGATCTAATCTACTATCGGCAAACACTATTCTTGCACCTTGACGTATAAAGGCTAAAGCTGTACTTACAAAGGTGTAAGAAGGCATAATTATTTCATCACCAGATTGAATATTAAGTAATATGGCGCACATCTCCAATGCATCAGTACAAGATGTTGTCAATAAGGTTTTTTTAAAGCCCCATCTTTCTTCAAAAAAAGACTGGCAACGTTTTGTGTATGTACCATTGCCACTAATGTGACCTGAATATACAGCTTGATATAAATAATGAGCTTCTTTGCCTGTGAGATATGGTTTGTTGAAGGGGATCATATCAATTTTAATTGCTTATTTGTTAATTGAGATTTGATATTTATCAGGGAATGGTTATCCGGCATATCTTTCGTTAAAGTGGTTCCGATCGAAAGTTTGCAGTTTTTGCCAATATTAATTCCGTTCGAAATATTAACACCTGCACCAATGAAGCAAAGTGAGCCAATGTTTGTATTACCACATATAACAGCACCAGGTGCAATGAAACATGATGCTCCTATGGTTGAGTTATGTGAAATAGTTACGGAGTTGTTAATTAGTGTGCCTTGCCTGATTGTAACTTCCTGGCAAATACATGATTGGGGGTAAATAATGACACCTTCCTCAATAATTGAAGTTGGATGAACATAGGCAGTGTAATGTATTAAAGCAGGAACTTTTCTTTTTAACGATAGTAGATTAGAAAGGATTTTGCTTTTTGTTAACAGATTATGATAACCCAAACCTAAATAAAAAGATAAATGGGCAAATAAATCTTGTTTATAAGCTGAAAAGCTATATGAATTTGGAATTTTATTTTTAAATGCTATATCATCGAAAACGCAAATATCCTCTTTTTTATACCCCTTTTCCAAAAGAAAATTGCCAATTTGAATTCCCAAATCCCCGTATCCTATAATGCCAAATTTAAACATAGTCATAAATTTTCCGAAATGTGATAATTCGGTTGTTTTGTAGTTTTTAGATTAATTCGATGAATATATTGGCCTATTATTCCAAGTGCAAAAAGTACTGAACCAAAACCTAGACTTAGTAAAATAATAGTGCTGGCATAACCAGGTATAAGAGTTTTAAGAACTGTTTTTTGGATAAAAACGTAGCCTGAATAACTTATTGCAAATAGCAAAAAAGAGATGGACAGCCACGAAACCATCTTAATTGGTAAATCGGAGAATGTTGTAAAGATATTGATGGAGTGTCTCAGTAATTTTCGAAAGGTGTATGAGCTTTCGCCAGCAATCCGTTTCTGATGATTAGTAGAGCATGAGCAAAAACGATTGGTAATCCATGAAAGGTAACCATCTAGAAAAGTGTATGAATTTTGCATATTCACACAAGCTTTGGCTATATCAGCTTTTATCAGACGAAAGGCCGAGTAATTTTTGTGTAATTTAGGGATAGCAATTTGAATAAGACTTTTCAAAAGATTTGAGGTGATATTTCTGAAAGGAGAATGGTTTTGTCGATTATGGAAGCCATAAACAACATCTGCATTGTTTATTTTTTGGTAATGAATCAATGAATCAATATCTTCAGGTAGGTGCTGTAAATCCTCATCCATAGTTACAATAAATTCACCTTGTGCCTGTTCAAATCCGCAGATTAGTGCATTGTGTTGTCCAAAATTTCGGGACAGATGTATAGCTTTTATTGAAGTAGGATGCTGTTTCTTGAGTTGTGATATAACTTCCCATGAATTATCAGGTCCGCAGTCCCATACAAATATTACCTCATATGTATGCTTATGGGAATTGCAGAATTCTTGAATTCGCTGATGCAGTTTCTCAATGGTTTCTTCCCCATTATATACAGGAATCACTATGGACAGGAATGGTTTCTTCATGATAAAATGATTTCAAGTATTTGAAAGACTCAGCGCCAGTGTTAAAAATAAGGTCGAGGATGGAAACACCATGTTCAAATGGAGGATGCATTTGTGAATATGCTTTATAATCACTGTAATCCATCCATTCGACTTTTATGTTTTTTTCAGAAAAAAGGGATTCATTCAGGTAGTTTTTTGCTGCAGGGCCTGATAAGTATATATCAGTATTTAGTTTTTGGCAGATTTTCACCAGGCGTTCTGATTTTTCCCCTGTTACATTTAAATCCTTTGAATATATGATCTTGGTATTTATGTCTAATAGCTCAGTAATAGCTTTAATAAACTGATAGTTGATTTCTGATAATGCATTTGAGTTACAGCTTAAATAGAGTTCTTCAAACAGTGCTTTATACTGATTAAAAAATGGCGCTTTACCATAAACTGTTTTAATCGTTTGCCAGTGTTTTTTATTCCAATTTGTAAGGTTGATTTGTGTTTGATCGATTGTTTGATCAATTGAATATTGCATGCAAGGAATTGTTAACCATTGTAAACCTTGTTTTGTTTTAATAATGTTTCTATTTCTCCAATCGTTCTTTGTGTACTGTACTTCGTCATAAATAACAAAAGTATCCACCATGTTGATCATGTCGAAATATCCTTTCCATGGAATGTAATTGGATTGAAGTATTGCTATTTTTTTCATCTTTTTTTTAAATTAAATATTGCAAATGTAAATAAAGTTGTTGGGTAATTCCAATCAAGGATTAAATTGCTAATCTGACGAAGGCAGCATCAGGTTTACCGAAAGCATGTACAATTAGACCTTTAGTAGACCTATCCTGGTCACCCCAGAAAAGTATCAAGATTATTACAACAGTACCCAATGTTTTGCCATAAAAAGTCCGAATATCAGGTGTAAGACACTAATTTATTTTACGATCTCATCAATAAGCTCGCTATATACCTCTTCGCAAAAATACTTTGAAGGTTGGTGTTTGCACCTGGACCGATCAGTTGCTGTTTTCCAGTCAAATTGGTTTAACTGTTCAAAGTAAACCGGAATAACCTTGGGATAGGTGTTTGCTGTATTATAGGGTTGAGGTCCTTTCAATACATGCGGGTACCACACATCCAAATCACAGGCCAAATATTCAAATAGTTTATTGGGAGCATTATAAGTGTAGTTTGGATTATGGGCTTTGTAGAGAATGAGGCCCACATCGTATTGGGATAATACTTTTGGTTGATCATTGTATTCAATGCCTTGCTCAAAGTAGTTGATGAAAGATGAACCAAGTTCGTTTAGGTATGTTTTTACGTCTTCATATAGATTGTAGGCATAGATGTCGAATTGTACTTTTCCATTATGATTTAAAACCCATTCGCACAATTCTTTTAAATAAGTAGTTTGAAATGATAGTGAACCGACATACACCAGTTTAAGAGGTTTTAGCTTATCGGTATTAGGACTTATGTGTTGTTGAGAAGTGGAAGTTTTCCTACCTTCCCCTAATCCATTGTCCTCCAAATTCACTTTCCAACTTCTTGGCGGATAGTTAGGCATAATCTTCAACTGTTCTTGCTTGAGGTTAGGGTGATCCTGATGAAAAAACTTCAAGCGATCTTCATTGGTTTGACTGATCCAGATAGCTTGGGGGTAGAGCCATTTTTTTTCAAGTGAGTGAAAGTACTTGACTTGCCTCATGGTTGTGGTGTACCACTGCTTACTGGCATACTCATGGTTGTGAATAAAGAGGCGGCAATTACGGTTGAAATATCTGGTGTAGATATAGGCTGGCCAGGCGGAGTAAGATTCGAAATATAGTAGGTCGGTAGGTCGGTAGGTAATTAGGCTGACGATAGTGATGAGGTTAAAGTGGAGGTATTTGAATAGGCGGGTCAGGTTATTGTCTGTTTCTTTTGGGAAAGAAGATCTGAAGATAGTTAGTAGCTGGTAATTCTTAGCACTTAGGTTATTTCCCCCATGAGTCTTGCATTTGACTTTTCGGGACTTCTGACTTCTGACTTCTGACTTAATATCACATTCTACCTCATATTCTTTTCCCTCTTCTACCTCGTACCTTGCACCCTGTACCCTTTTTCCTTCAACCTCTTGACCTACGAACCTCTTATCGACCTTAAAGTCGATTCTCCCTTTCACATTCTTACAACTAAACACCTTAACCCGCTTAAAATCTTCGCTTCGCTCATTGGCGATATAATCGATTAGATTAGTAACTGGTGGATAATATTCCAGCGGGAGATAATGGAGAATGGCGAGTTTGGACATTATAGTATATTAGAAGTATGACTCAATAGAATTGATGTACGTTTCTACTTTTAGTTTTGTATTAAATAATTCCCGTTGATTATAGATGGCTAATTGATGTTTATAAAGATCTGTAGAAACTTCAGTAATTTTTTTACTCATGTTTGCTTGCCAATTTTTATCTAGTTTTATAAGATTTCTTTCAAAACCAAATATTCTTGCTTGTTCACCTATACCACCAGAATCAAATCCCAGAACAGGCTTTAATCTTGCCATTGAGTCAAAATAAATACGTGGAAAAGGTTCATAGGCATTGAAGTGAATAACTATATCAAAGGTTCTGAAAAAGGCTTCTTTGTCAGGAGTAAAGCCTTTAAAGTAAACTTTTACATTATTATAGGATTTTATCGCATCCTTAAATTGTAATACATCAGAGTCATCTATTACATCACCATAATAAAAAAATTCTATTGGCAGCTCAATGTTTTTATCCCAATAGTTTAATAATTCCATAGCTTTACTGACTCCTTTTGCTGTAGAAACTCTTCCAATAATACCTACTTTAATAATTCCTTTTTCTTTATCAATTGGTTTAATAATTTCATTTGTAATATAATAATCATGTACGGTTGTGACCCTTTTGTATTTAATATTTGGGTTGTTGTTAAGTATTTCACGTTCAATAAATTTTGATACACATATTAGTTGAATATTTGATGGAAGGTAATCTTTGAGTCTCTCAATTTTCGTATCCTCAACTAATCGAATATGAACTATGAACTTTTTTGATTTATAAATTTTAGCAAGAAGTTTAACAAATCTGATATGTCCTCCCTCGTTAACATATAAAGATTGGTATCCTTTGAAAAAAAAGAGAAATAGAACTTTTAGATATAATAGTTTGGTTGATGAGTAGGTTACAAGTTTATGCTTTAATTGCGTTTTATTTAGTATATCAAAATAGGAGCCAGGAGATTTGACAAATACCTTGAACTTTTTTTCTGAATATATTAGGTGTTCGTGCAGCATTTGCTCACTACCGTAATAGTAACCAGATGGACTTATTACTATTGTTTTTTTCATGATTTTGGGGTCTTTAAAATTCTTAAAGTTTTGTTGCCATAGTTAGCTGCTTCATGAGTAAAAGATGAACCTGACGGGCTTATGATGATTGCTTGAGAAGTTTTATTCATTTTTTTATTTGGTTAGTAATGGTCTAATAGTTAGTGCAGCCTTATACCCAATGATTTTTGCCAATTGTTGAAAACGCTTACTTCCTATAGGCCACATCTTACCCACTTCTAATTCATAAAAATATTTTTCAGCAATTTTAGTTAGGTGCTTGTGTGTGTTGTAGTATTGATTAATAAAGTGAAGGTAGTTGTTTGCCAATGCTCTTTTGAGTACAGTACTATCGGAAATAGCCAGACAATGTTTAGTGTATAAATAGTAAGAATTTAACTCTGACATTATAGCTTTATCTGATCGTAACTGACTCAAGCTCGTTTTGATATTTGAGCGATAATAAACTTTGCTATCTGGTACAAATGATATGCTCTCAGCTTGTAAAAGCACCCTACAAAAAAAGTCACCATCATCATTTAATGATAAAGATTCATTCCAGGGACCTGCTTTTTCAATTAAATAACGAGGAATAAGCCAGCTATGCATGGCAGCCATCCCTAAACCATTCCAAGAATCAATTAGCCAGTTTATTGGGTTGTTATAATCCTTGTTTGTAGTTTGCTTTTCCCATATTACATCTTTAATGTCATTATTAAATCGTCCCCAGGTCCCACTGATTATAGTCTGGTGATCATAGTTTAGATAGGAAGAAACTTGAAGCTCTATTTTTTCAGGATGGAGTAAATCGTCTGCATCTAAATATTGGATTAAATCACCTGTACTGTATTTAAAAGCAAGATTTCTAGCTGAGGATGCACCTTTATTAGTTTGGTGATACACTTTAACCTGACCTGATTCAAATTGCTTAGCAAGTTGGAAGCTGTTATCTGTTGAACCATCATCTATAATTACAATTTCTATATTTGGATACGTTTGATTGATAGCTGATTGAATAGTTTTACCAATATACTTTTCGGAATTATAAAGCGGTATGAGGATCGATACTTTTAGCATTCTATTCATTCAATACTTGTTTATAAATATTAAATAACCTTGAGTAAACAACTTCATTTGAATAATTTGCTTCAACAAATCTTCTACCCTCTATGCCCATTTTTTCTATTTTATCAGGATTATTATAAAAAAAGAGAATAGAATCCTTCAGTGCTTTTGTGTCATTCTCAGGGACAACAATACCTGTTTGGTTAGCTATCATTCCTTCAGGTAAACCACCTCCATTTGAGACAATAACAGGTGTTCCTGTAGCCTGTGCTTCTTGAACAACAGTACCTTGTGCATCAATAATTTCATTTTTATCTTTTCTGCCAAATAAAATATGTACATCACAAGTTTTAACAATTTCAATTAAATTAGCGTGAGGTTGAGAATCATGAAGAATAATACGAGCAGAACAATTAGCTCTCCTTATCAATTTAATTATAATTTCTTTATTCTCCCCAGTCCCAATTAGGTGATAGTAAATATTATACCCTTCATTTATTAAGTCAATACAAACTTGTGTTGTTTCTATTTGCCCTTTACAATCAATTAATCTGCCAGCAGTTACGATGTGCAAAGGTGACTCAATATTCTTTCTGTAAATTGACTTAGACTCTATTTCTGATGTGTTAATACTCACAGGGTTAATTAGCAAGGGATAATTATATTTAACTCTTTCTGCAAACAGTTTTTTTGTGTAATTAACTACAAAAATAGCTTCTGATAGATCATCTTTTAAATGTTGGTAACAATAATGAGATTTTATTTCCTTTATATTTGTTACATCATGACCATGAAAGGTGCAAATATGTTTGCCTTTCATTAATCCTAAGCTTCTTATAAAACCTACCTTAGATGCATTAGGACCAAAATGAGAATGTATTATATCAAATTTCTTTTCAGTGATAAACGATAAGACATCATAAAAGAAATAACCGCGTAAGGCATAAGTTCCAAAAAAGCGAGGAGAAAAAGATTTTAGTAGAATACGCCAATGCGTTATGTTTTTTAGAAACAAAAGAGGGATTTGGAAGTATCGCTTAATACCGATGTGTGGATTTTGGCGGTACTGAGTTATGCTTTTCATGTTATACTCTTTAAAAAGAGCATGAATATCCTCTGCTTTGTTATATCCTGTTGAGAAAACAGTTACATCGAAACCAGCTTCAATTAGAGCTGCTATATGCGTTATAATAAAAGTTTCCGAAACTCTTGGGAATCCTTCTGTTACAACGGCAATTTTTATGGGGTTAGGCATTTCGTTTTTGATTTATTTTCCGAAATAGTTTAATGAATTTGCCTGGAATGTATTTATGACGTTTATAAATATTAGTTAGTCCACATTCATTAATTAAATTCTTAGCTTCAATTACCTTAAAAAAACTAAATGCTTGACTCACCTTATCAAATTCGGCATGATTGTACCATTGTCCAATGTAAAATGCAATAAAATGCGTAAATGCATACCTAATATCATCATCTGAAAATTTTAAGTTGACCAAGTAGTGTTTACTGGGTTTGTGGAATAAGTCAGTTTTTTTCAGGAACTCTATTATTTTATTTGAAATAGGCGTGTTAATACTCTCCAAAAAAGTTATGAGAATTAGTTTGTCGTTTTCTCTGCAAAGTGACATTAAATTGGAGGACTTGGAGTCTTGATGCCACCTAAATTTACTGTAAACATCATCCACAAACAGAATGGGATAATTGTAAAAAACAATTCTTTTAAATAAATCGTTGTCCATTGAAAAATGGAGGGATTCATCTAAATAGCCAATATCTTCAAATATTTTTCTTTTATAAAAAGTACTTGGCTGTGAATAAGGGGTAGTGTACAACCATTCGCGTTGATGTTTAACCTTTTTAATAATTAAGGTTTCACCTAATTCATTGAAGTCGATCTGTTGGCCAAAAAGACATACCAGTTCTTTATTGTTTTCGAATTGATCTGCTACCTTATGTAATGCACCAGGAACTAATACATCATCACTATTTAACCAGGTGACAATATCGCCTGTGGCACGCTTAAATCCTTTATTGATGGCATTTGTTTGTCCATGATCAGGCTCACTCACCCAATAAGTTATTTTGTCTGTGTATTTTTCAATAATATTGACTGTATTGTCTGTGCTATCACCATCAATAATAATGTATTCCATATCTTGATATCCTTGGTTTATCACTGATTGGATAGTTTCTTCAATGAAATGACCTTGATTATAAGAAGGTGTTATGATGGATATTTTCATTATTTTTAGTCATTTGGAAATGAAAAAGAGAAGAATACTAATTTCTCTTTTTTATTATTTTGTTTCAAAGCAAAATGATCGCTGAATTTAGCTATAAGAGAATTGTTTTCGATAAAAGCGAACTAGATTTTCATTGTAAAATTTTGCATTGTAAATTTTATGACAAGCGTTGAATTGTTTTTTATTTGTTGCTTTGTACATCTGTTCCGATTCATCTAATTGTTTAATAACTGCGCAAATTTTTTGGTGCATATCTTCATAGGTATCAAAGATCCCTTCCAGTTTTTCAAAGTCTGCGGTAAAGAACTCTCTATTGTACTTAGCGAAAGAAATACCACCAGAATAAATTGTTTCAATAAAATAGAAGTCTAAACCTTCACCAAAGGTAATGGTGAATTTAGCTTTACTTACCAGTTCAAGGTATTCCATATAGCTGATTCCATTTATAATTCTTATAGTGTAATATGGAAGTTCTTCCTTGAGCTTTTGGAGTATGCTTTTTTTGTGTTCAACCTCGTCAGGAGATACCAGAATTAAGTTCTCTTTTCTCTCCAATTTATTAAAAGCATATCTTTCTGGGGTAGCATAAACAGACAATTTGTGGAGTGGTATTCCATATTTTTGTCGATTTTTAAGAGTGGAATACTGCTCATGGGCGGTTGTCTGAGTAATATAAAAACCTTCCTTAGATATAGAATTAATAATTGATGGAGAAGGCATTATGTCAATCCTTTGGTTAAGTATGTTGATGTGTATGTTTTTTACACATAGATACTGGAAAGTGGATTTAAATCTATCTGTTAAGTTTTTATTGAACTGATATTCCGGAACATGAATCATGACTGATTTTAAATTTCGAAATAACTTCAGTTGTGAAAACCTAAAAACAGGAATATCATTCGGAAATTGAGTATGCTTGAAAAGAAGGTGGGCATCGGGATGAGTGGCCATTATCACAAATGAATTATGAATTGAAGTTAGTTTCCTTGTTTCTTCATAAATAGAAGCAATACTTAAAATACCACCTGAGATATCATCTTTTCCAGTGAACCAATTCGTTCCTTCGCACAAGAATACAATAAGGTTTTCAATTGAATTTAGTTGGTAGGTACTAAGAATATTATTTTGTTGCCGCCTGATTTTTATTTCACGAAATACCTTTTCTCGTTCATTTTTGTAATATAAAAAACGAAGTAGGGGCTTAAGTGATTGAGGAATAAAGTTTTGTATCATTATTATTTTCTGAGGATGTATATGTTTTCATTTGTGTTATTTAAACGGCATGCAAATTCTAATGAACAAGGAATTTTGAAGTCGTTTATTAACTTGGTAATAAAGACTAAAAACTGAGTGTGATCCCAAACATGATAGTGAATGGAAAAGTTTATTGATTTAAGGTATTCTATTTGCTTTAAAATGCCATCATGGTCCTTGTTTTCTCCCCATGTTGTATTTTTAACAAAGTCGAAATAATGGTCTTCCCTGGAAGTTAAAATTCCATTTTCATAATCATTTAACAAATGTTCATAAGTGGTTGTATTTCTCTTACAATCAAAGGTGTATCTTTTATCAGGAATAGCTAAAAAGATTATACCATCTTGTTTCAGAACTTTAATCCAATTCAAAAGAGCTAATATTGGATTTTCCAAATGCTCTATTACATGATTAGCGATGATAAAATCGAAAGAATTTTCTCCAACGCTTTTCATTGTTTCGCAATCATCAATGATGTCGGCTTCCTTTAGTGTTTTCGTGTTAAGATTACTGAATATCTTTAATTGTTCTTCTTTATTTATTCTATCGAGATATTTTACATCAATGACTGATGGAACATGTAAGGGCATATCCATTGCACCGATTTCTATACCTGTTCCCTTAAGAAATGAGGCAGCTATTGTTTCTCTGTCAAGAATTGAGAATTTTCGTTTTAATCTTTTATGTATATGCTTTTTTATTGTAATAAGATGATTCTTCATTTTTATAATTTATTTTGCTGGGTTACCTTTCACAATTTGATTATTTTGTACATTTTTAGTGACAACACTACCGGCTCCAATTGTACAATTATCACCCACAATTATATCAGGTAATACAATTGCTCCGGCACCAATAAAAGTGTTATTCCCAATTTTGCATCGCCCCAATAGCATTGCCGATGGGGCAATTTCTGAGAAATCACCAATGGTAACATCATGATGGATATTGGCTCTGGCATTGATTAATACTGCCTTGCCAATTTTAACATCTGAACTAACAAAAGTGAACTGCATTATGGTAGTTCCTTCTCCAATATTATTATTTAAGGTGCCAATGGAGGCATTGCAAGATAGTAGCATTGAGGCTTTACCTCCTGCACAAATGGCTTTTTGCCACAAGGCTTGCTTTGCTTTTATACCACCAACACCAACAATAAAATCTGGAGTTTTTGTAAAATGTTCTTTTAATTCATTAAAGCAATAAATCCTTCTAAAATATTGAAATATTGAGGGCCACTTTTCATCGGGAGTAATATTGTCAAAAAAAACAATATCATTTTTATAGTTATTGAGTCTTAACACTTCAAGAACTTCCTTGGCATGGCCACCTGCACCTAGTATTAACATGGTTAGTTATTTTGAGCTCTTAAAAGAATTCGACAAATAAAATCTTGTTCTTCATAGGTTAATTGATGATAGAGAGGTAAACACAGAATGTGTTTACTGATGTCGTCAGATATAGGAGTCTTTTGTTTTTCAATGTAATCCAGGTTAGAAAGAGAAGGGTAGAAATAGCGTCTGGGATAAATCCAGTTTAGTTCCAACTCTGACTTTGCCTTTAATAATGCTTCTTCAGATTTAAATAATATTGGAAAGTAGGCATAGTTATACATCGTATCTTTATATATGGCCTGATAGCTAATATCAAGATTTTCTAATTTGAGTTGATAATACTTGAATTGATCTTTTCGTTTGGTGAGTATCTCGTCTGCATATTTTAAGTTACATAAGCCCATAGCCGAATGGAACTCAGAGTTTTTACCATTGATGCCAACCCCGTCAAATGATTCGGCCGTTTTAAAACCGAAATTGCGTAGTTTGGCTAATTTGTGAGTCAGTTCAGGCGACTGAGTTACAATTCCCCCTCCTTCAGTGGTATGGTATAACTTGGTAGCATGAAAACTAATGGTACTTATATCTCCATATTCTAAAACGCTCTTACCTTTGTATTTTACACCAAAGCAATGTGCTGCATCATAAATTATTCTTAAATTATGTTTTTGGGCAATGGCTTCAATGGCTTCAATATCACAAGGATTTCCAAAGACATGTGTCGCCAGTATTGCACTTGTATTATCGGTAATACATCCTTCAATTTTATTTGGATCAATATTATAAGTGTTGGCATCTATATCCGCAAAAACAGGTTTGCAATTTTCCCAAACAATGGCAGATGTTGTGGCAATAAAAGAGAAGGGGGTGGTGATAATTTCACCTTTTAGTTTCAACGCTTTAATGGCTAACTGCAAAGCTGTAGTACCATTATTAACATAAAGGAAATGTTCTAAGCCTAAATAGTCCTTTAATTCTAGTTCCAACTCATTAAGCAAGGGACCATTATTGGTAAGCCAATTTTTATCCCATATTTTATCGATGTAGGCATTAAATTCTTCTTTGGGGGGTAGGAAAGGAGTGGTTACTTGTATCATATTACGTGTTCTGTATTTCTGATTTAAGAATATTTATTCTTGGAATTAGTTGATTTTCCGTAGAATAGATGTTAAATGTGGTATTTTGACCATTTAAGGCCAGTTGATAGAGTTCTTTGGGTTTCTTATAATATCTTTCTATTTGTTTGGCTATCCAATTTGGATCATTCTTAATAAGAACACAATCAACACCATTCTTATAGAGTATATTCAAGTCTATAGGATCACTAATAAACATGGCCACCCCATTTAAACTCGCTTCGGTACACGAGGCCGTTGGAAAACCATCAAAAGCACCCTTTTGCAAAGCAAATGGTCGGTTTGGAGAAACAATAATATCTTTGTCTTTAAAGAAATGCTCAAATTGATCATGATGAATAAACCCGTGAAAAGTTATGTTTGACATGCCATTTATTTCATAGTCGTTCTTTGTATATGGACCAACCACATGAATATTTATATTGGAATATTTTGAGCTCAACAGTTTCATACTCTCTATGAATAGGTCATAACCTTTATCATAACCATGGGGCATGTTTTTATTGGCAATAAAACAAATATCAAAGGTGTCTTTATCAACTCCGTAAAACAATTTATTACCCCATGCTTGCTTATTGAAAGGAGCCGAAACAACACCATAAATAAATTCAATACAGTCCGGCGGGCATAATTTGTTATCAAGCAGATAGTTTAATGTAACCTTTTGGGTAACAATCACCTTTCTAAAATATCGACTGGCAAATATAGTTTTTAGTTTATTATCTGATTTATCTTCATTCAGGTAGAAGCCTCCTCCAGGATACAATGTAAAGACAAATGGCACCTTATTTCTTTCTATATATGGCAGGAAAGCATAAGTTATGTTCAAGAATAAAGTGTAAGCCAGTTTGCTTTTGAAAAACTTATGATGAGTTAATACTTTTGTCCGTTTGTCATGCTTTTGAATAATTTGTTTAAGCGATTTTTTTTCATGAACTGCACCAAATGCATCACCTGTACTATAGATAGCAACCTTTTTAAATGATTTAAGATAATTTTGGAATTCTATATTTCGGAAGATGGAAATGGGGTGTGGATATAAATCGTCAAGTATTGCTATATCTTGTTGAGGAAAAATAAAGTGAAGTCGATGTTTAATTTCATCAATAACTGCTTCAAATTTACGCATTAATGTATTAGAATTAAGAATATTCACTCTGCCTATTTCTTTAGTGTTTACTATAAGGATTTTGTTTTAAAGGAAGCATGTATGGATTGGTGACATCATTATCCTGAAATAATTTCTGTCTGTATACCTTATGCTTAAAGTCATAGATACTCCACTTAAATTTAATGGACTTAATAATTTCTATAAGTGATTTAAATTTTCCTCTGATAATATAGTGTTTTAGAACTGAAATAAAATTCCTACGAATATTTAACATAGCCATTCTATATTCATGTACTGTTAAAATGTTTTTAGCTTCTTCAACAAATTCATAAGTATAGTTAAATGAATCTATCCTGTTTTGTAAATTGTTAATGGCTAGTTGAAAGGCTTGACCAGGTGTTTGTCTCCACCAAGTTAAATCGGATCCTATTAATAGGGTAGGAGCTTTTAAACCCATTTTTCTTCTGAGATAAGTATCACCTGTTTTATAAATAATTGGCATACCCACTTCTTTGAGTAGTTCAGTTTTAAAGATGTTACTTGTAAATCCAACTTTGCTCGAAATATCACCAAAAAGTTCAGCTATTATAAATTGGTGTGGAGTTAATGTAATTGGGTATAATATATCTGGGCGGTATACTCCCATTGTGGCCATACCACAATTTGGAAAAGCTTCAAACATATTTACTATAAATTCTATCGCATGAGGATATATAAAATCATCTCCATCAAGAAAAAGTACATATTTCCCTGTTGCACGCTCTAAAGCCAATTTTCTGTTGGGGTATTCTCCAATATTATTTAAGTTTCTATCTTTTTTTATTCGAGTATCTTTAAAATTGCATATGATTTCCCAAGTATTGTCTTTGGAGTTATCGTCTTGTACAATTAATTCAATATTATTGTACGATGCATGTAATACACTGTCAATGGCTACCTTCACATATTTGGCAGAATTGTAGGTGACCATTATAATAGAAAATAATGGTGTGTTATTGCTGTGCATCTATAATTTGTGTTAAGTTATTTTCAAGTTCTGAAATGTTCACTATTAAATCAGTACCATGCGGATCAACATGAGGGTGTTTGACATCGCAGGTTTGATAATAATAGTTTAGGTTAATTGCATCGGCCATAGTGTAAAAGCAATTAAAAAAGAAATGACCCTTTGGTCTTAATTCGAGTAGCGAAGTACCTTGTGCCATAAATATGGCATTTGTTAAGCCAGCGCCATGTGGTCCGATAATAATCTTTGCATTATAAACTAATTTAACTTGCTCAAACCAACTTAAATCTTCAAAAATAATTTCTTTAAAGTTGTATTTTTTAATACATTGGAGGAGTTCATCTTCGTTTACAACTCTTCTAACCGTGGCTTTTTTACGTGTAATATAAATTCTTTCAGACGAGGAAGAGTTGAGGTTATAATCTTCAAAATATGTGCGCAAATAACTATGAAATTCTTGGGTTATTTGATTGTTGAAATTTCCGGTGTCAGCTAGTTCACTTACATATAGAAGGTTATCAACTACGATGTTCTTATCAATATATTTTACGCCCTTAAAGTTAAATATTTTTAAACTGGGTTCGATGTATGTTTGGTTTTGAAATCTTTTGGGGAGAATGATATATCGATTTTTAATTTGATCTTTAACACTGAAAAGACGAGGTAAAGTTTCGGCTATCCAATGGTAATAGTAGGCTGCCCAAGGGTTGAGTGCCCAAACACCTTTTTCTGTAAATTTTTCTTTGTATCCTATTGCATTTCGCAGGGTATATGCAAATCGCTTAATTAAAGGTGTATTTTGTATATGTATTGCGTTTCGATGAGATTCAGCGAGTAATTTAACGCTTTTTTGTATGTAAAATAGGTTTGTTAATGTTATGCCTTTTCTTACCCAATTAATATTTTTAGGCGCGTCATAAATGAAATCATTTTGATAGTATTTACAATCAGATGATTGAATGTTTATAGGAGGTTTTCTATTGATCATTATTCCTTATTGTAATTAAGTACTGATAAAATTGTTTCTTAAATAAGCTGCCCTTGGTTGAACGAAAGGAGATGATTCGAATTTTTAGAAGGTTAATATTCATGCGAATCAATAAATGCTTTTGTATTGAAAAACTGTTCTTCTATTTTCTTTAAATCTTCAAATGACCAATTCCACCATTGCATAACTTCAAGCTTGTTTATGGTTTCTTGATCGAAACGATAACGTTTTATTTGGATAGGATTCCCCACAGCAATAGCATAAGCAGGAATATCTTTTGATACAACGGCACCTGCACCAATTATTGCACCGTTACCAATGCTTACACCATCTAATATGGAAACATTCATGCCAATAAAAACATCGTGACCAATGTTAATGGTTTTCGTTTCTTTTATTTTGTCATAGTTACTTAGAGTCATTCCATTTTGCTTAGCTGTGGAATAAAACATGGGAGAGGTAGAAATAGCATTAGTTGGATGAATGCCCCAACCACAGATGAGGTTAGGGCCAATGGAACAAAATTTACCTATTTTGGTATTGTTAATGATAGCATTTTGAGATATGTAGCTGTATTTACCGATAATTGATTCTCTTATAGTACAAGGAGAATACACTTTAGCGCGTTCGCTAATATCAGATGATACAATAATCATTTTATAAGCTGTATTATTTTTTAATTCCGGCAATATTTTTAAGAGTACTTTTCTTATTGGTAAAAGGAATATTATATTAATATTCCTTTTTAAAACCAAAGTAAGCATATTTATAAAGCGTTTAGGATTTAGATAATCCTTTTGTACTTTTTTATAGAATTTGTTTATTTCGTTACGAATGGAGGTATTTTCAATTAAAGGTATTTGAGTGACATTAATTTGATTTACTGTTTTATTATTAAAAAGTGATGTATTATCTTTATGAACGCCTGTTCCATCTAATCCAATATTTTTAATTATTGAATAGCTTGGGGCAAGGCTAAATCCACCTTTTTTGAGCCAAGATGCATACCATTTTACAGCCCAACTGTTAATGTGGCCAATCTTGTTTAAGATCAATTGCTCGTAATAGTTGGCATGTCCTTCAATATTGAATTTTTTTATCTGTGCTTTTGTGTGAAAAGATTTTAAATGGGTATCAGTATCGCCATCATAATATTGCCAAGCCCTCTTCCATGTAGCCCAACCCCAGCATGTAAGAATATTTAAAAACAAAGTATCCTCATTACACTTTTTATTGTAGGGATATATATAAGCACTTATATGCATTACTTTTTCATTGTCTTTATATAAAGAGAGAGCCTCATTCATGTATTTTAAGAAACCACGTTCTGGAACAATATCATCTTCAAGCACAATAATACTTCCATATTTATTGACAATCTCAGTTACCCCCTTAACGATAGAATTAGCCAATCCCCAATTTTCTTCTTTCTCTTCAATTAATACTTCTTTGCACCATAAACGTTCCTTTATGATGTTTCTGGTTTCTTTTATTTTAGAGAATTGATCATCCGTAATATTTTCTTTTGGCCCATCAGCTATGATATATAAGGTTGATTGTTCAGCTAAATCGTTTTTAGCCAGCGCTTCTAATGTTTTTCTTGTATGTTCAGGCCTATTATAAACAAACAATACAATAGGAGCTATACTCCTATCATTAATATTTACTATTGATGAAATATTCCGTTGTGAATTTAGCATATGGGAATGGATATTTGTTATTGTGGGTATATTGCTTAGGTAAAATATTATCCACAAATGAAACAGGCGGAGTAAATCCTCTTTTAGGCTGATTTAGTATGAAATCCGGTATGATGTTTACGAGACTATCACGTAATAATTTTTTTTGGGTGAATTCATTAAATCTATAACTTAAAGGTAAAGAGTGGACGAATTCAATTAAATTAATATCAGCGAATGGACTGCGTATTTCAATAGTGTTTCCCATGCCAAGTTTATCACTTAATTGAAAACAATTATTAGTAAGCCAAATGTTGAATACAAATTCATATATTGAATCCTGTATATTAATATTTGAGTTAAAATATGAATTCGGTGTAATTAATGGTGTTCCATCTTCAGCATTAAATACTGAGTTATAGAAAGGTTCAATATTTAATTCAGGTTTGAAATTTCTAATTAGTCTATTTTCTTTTATTAACCCAAGCAGTAGCTTAGCAAAGGCTTTGTAGCTAAAAATAGGCAAGTATTTCTTATAAAACTTATTGAGGAGTTCAATCTTAATAGCAGTATGATTATAACTAGGATACCCAAAGAAAAGTTCATCTCCACCATTCCCGCTTAATAATACTTTGAAGCCCAGTTCTTTGGATTTTTTGTATAATCCCCATTGAGCAAATGTAGCAATGTCTCCATTGGGTTCATCCAAAATTGGGAGAAATTCATGAAGATAGCTTTCGTAATCATTTTCATCTAATTCCAATTTAATAAGCTCAATACTTTTTTCTTTAGCAAATCTTTCAGCTAAATAACTTTCATCACAATCATGGTCACCTTTATATCCAAGTGTTATTGCTTTAATATCTGATTTGTGCTTTTTTGCGAAATGTGCTATTGTTGTCGAATCAATACCACCACTTAATAGCACTGCCATTGGGACTTCTGATTCGAGCCTAATTTTTACAGCATCTTCAATGTATTTGAGAATATCATCTTTTGCCTTTGAATAGGAATCTGTATATGTGTTTGTGATTTCTCTTTTCCAGTATTGTTTTTCTATAATTTGATCTGAGTTTGTAACAATAAAGCAACCTGGTTTTAGTTTGTTTATACTTTTTATATAAGTCTCATTTGGGCTTAGAGAAAAACTCCTTTCAATGATTTGATTTATTATGTTGTGATTTATTTGGGGGTAAGGGATCCAATTGTTTTTTATTGCTTTTATTTCAGATGAAAATACCAGCCCTTTAGGTGTATTACAATAATATAAAGGCTTTTTACCCAAGCGGTCTCTTCCTAATAGCAGTTTGTTGTTTTTGGAATCGAAAAGTGCAAATGCAAACATTCCATTTAGGTAGTCGAATAGTTTCTCTCCATACTCTTCGTATAGATGCAGAATAACTTCACAATCACTTTCTGTACTAAATTTGTGCCCTAAGGCTAAAAGTGAAACTCTTAATTCATAGTGATTGTAGATTTCGCCGTTGCAAACTAAAGAAATGCTTTTATTTTCATTAAATAAAGGTTGGTGCCCATTATTTAATGCAATGATTGATAATCTGACATGACCTATTGCAACGAGTTCGTTATGCCAAATATCCTGTTCATCAGGCCCTCTATACAACATGCCTTGGTTCATCAATTCTATTTTGGTGATATCCTCAGTCGTTATTTTATTGTACTTGTATATACCGTTAATTCCACACATTTGTTATTTTTTTAGTCCATTGTATTGCCCCCATAAAAAATAAATTGGTGAGAAAATATCAAGTATTGCATTTTCCCAAAAATACCCCTTGCATAAAAAAGCTTTTAATAAATTAACAGTACCCTGCATGAAAAGAATGATGGTTTTTTGTATTAGAAAATGAAATTTAAATTTATCTTTTTTGTTCCAAATAATAATACTATCCCGGCCGTGTGCATATGAGGACTTAAGATGCCAGTTGAGTTTTAATTTATGTTTGGCAACGAGGTGATTCATTTTTATTTGAGGAGAATAACCAATCGTATAATTATTTTCCCTCAATCTTTTTTGCATGAGGGTTTCCTCTCCATATGCAATTGTATATCCATTCATACCCAGGAGGTTATGAAATCCATCAATGCTTTTTAATACTTCAGTTTTTATAAAGATAATTCCGCCATCATTATAAGTGTCTTTTAGTATTTGCGTTTTAAAGGTTTTTACTTCTGATTGACCAAATTTAGCATCCATCCAGCGAGGTTTAGAATATTTAAACCAAGCATAATATCTACCGCCGAAACAGTCGAAATTATAATTATGTATGACCGCAAGTGCTTTTTCGATATAGTCGTAATGAGCTAAACCATCATCGTCCATATATCCCACCCATTTAGCTTTTGTATTTAAATATCCAGCATTACGGGCATGACTAAGGCCTTGTTCTCCTTCAAAATAGTACCGTAGGTTCTGGTGTTTGGCTTGGAAGGTTTCCACTATCTGCTTTGTATGATCAGCCGAATTATTATCTACCACCAGCACTTCGTATTGGCTTTGAGGTGCTGTTTGACTAAACAATGCCTCTAAACATTCTTTTAGTATATCTGCCCGGTTGTAGGTGCACACAATGATGGTAATAAAATCTACTTTCTCAATCATCTTAATAATTCAACAGTTCAAAATCTTTGGCATATACTTGCTCAATGATTTGTTTCATTTCGCAATCCATTGTAGGTTTCTCTTTTTGGTTGGTTTTGTTGGCATGCATCAATTCTCGTTGTATACCTAATTTGTAGCAAATGGTTTTAAAGTCTGCCTCTATGTTTTCGAGTTTACCTATAAAATCTACTCCAATAATTCCATCTTTGTTGATTAGATATTCAAACTGTGGTGTAAAATGGTTTTTCGTATAGATGTTTTCAGGGGTGAGCCACTCTTTTAAAAATTGCTCATAGCTGTTAATATGCCCAAGGTTCTTCTTAGCCCATTGAGCATCGGCTTCATTAAAACCGCCCTTTTTTAAAAAAGTGTACCCCGAGTAAAGGCGATCATAAGGGTTACGTACAATAGTAAACTTAAAATATGCATTAAAGGTTTTTGAGGTGTACATATTTTGATAAGCTTTTAGCATATAGTGTCCACCCGCTAAGTTACCAAAAAGTGTTTTGTTTATGGAAACACCCGCTGCCTTGGGTATGTGTACAAAAATACATTTGTAATAATCAAAGGCATTGCAAGAATAGTAAGAACCAGGATTCGGAAGTTCCTCTGTTATATATTTATTGGCACATTTTTTTTGTCTCAGTTGCTCTTCCAATGGAAATTTGACAAAATTTGGCAGAAGTGACTTTATAAGTTGCTTCATTTTATAGAATCTTTGATAATTCACATTGCAATAATTTTGCAAGTTTATTACTTTCTAGGTGGTGATCTAAAGGGTTGTCATTTTTATATTCTTCCTTAACGATACGACTTGTAGGATTGATTAAAGTTTTGCCAAGATCAATAAAAGCATAGGTTTGTTGTTTGCATATTTCATTCATTCTTTGGTTGAAAGATTGTGTTAGTTTTGTACGTTCTAATTGGGTGGCTTTAACTTTTTTTCTTAAGTTAGCAATTTCTCCAAAGTCTTGATCATCTTCAATAGTAGGAGGAATGGCAGTAGTGATAATAATCGGTTTTGTTGTTTTAAACTTTGCAAATTCTAATAAGCTAGAGTAATTCTTTATAGTTTCTTCTAGCTGGTCACTGATGTTTAATTCTTTTTTTTCAGCTCTTAACCATATAGTAAAACCACAATCTATTTCACCCAATTGAAATATTATTGTATCTTTTATTTTAACCCTTGTATTCAGGTAATTTTTAAATATTGGTAAAGCTTTTGTTTGTGAATTTGGATTTGCCAAGCCAGAAGCCGTTGCACCTTGTACAATACAATACGATGGCTGAAGGTTAAACGTATTCCAATCAATATGTTTGAAAGCTTCCCCATGGCTATCACTTAGGATATGCACCATTGGTTTTGTTCTGGCCCAATGTTTTATTTTTGCTACGCTTCGTCTTATAATATCCATTGCGGTTGTGGCCTGATAAATCCTAGTACTTTTTCGTTGGGTACAGTATTTAGATACACAAGTTCTGATATATTCAGTTTCATGGCATCCATAAGTAAATCATAGGTTTTATTTCTTCCTGAGCGTAGGGCAAAGATAAGTTTATATTGTCCTGGCGTTAATTGCTCAGCGAAATTGGCTGTTATATTGAGTTTTCCATCTTTAATACTATAAGCAATTTGCTGGTCACTGCTTATCGCAGTAAATATTCTGTGATCATCCAATGTGTTAATGGCTATAAGTGGTTCAATATTATTAAATTCCTTTTTAGCAGTAATACTTAGTCTAATAGAAAAAGGTTCGCCAAATAATAGGGAGGAGGTATTTTCATTATTACTATTGAAGAGCTCAATTTTTTCAATAAAGGGTTCATCTTTTTTTTGTGTTCTGCACAATACAGCTTCAGCCATATCCTCTCTATTTTGCTCTAAATAGATGGGTACAATTTCTGAAGTTATTCCTTCCCCAACTTTTTGACCTTGTTTAAGGATTATTGATTTTGGACATAGACGTTGCACAGCCGCCATATTATGGCTCACAAATAGGACTGTCCGTCCATCAATGGTGCTCACATCCTGCATTTTACCAATGGCTTTTTTCTGAAATTCCGCGTCGCCTACAGCCAGTACTTCATCCACTACAAGTATCTCAGGTTCGAGGTGAGCGGCAATGGCAAAGCCTAAACGCACGGTCATACCACTAGAGTATCTTTTGGTTGGGGTGTCGAGGTATTTGGCTACGCCGGCAAATTCAACTATCTCGTCTAGCTTGCGGTCAATCTCCCATTTACGCATACCCATGATGGTGCCGTTCATGTAGATGTTTTCTCGGCCGGTCATCTCCGGGTGGAAACCAGTACCTACTTCTAAGAGAGAAGCTAGTCGTCCTTTGACCTTAATGCTACCGGTAGTAGGCGAGGTCACACGGGAAAGGAGCTTTAAGAGCGTGCTCTTTCCGGCGCCGTTTTTACCAATGATACCCAGCACTTCGCCTTCCTTTACTTCGAGGTTAATATCCCTTAATGCAGCTACTAATTCGCCTTTTTCGGCCTTTTGAGTGCGGTCGTTCACATGGCCTATCTTGGCGTAGGGATCGTCCTGGCCCAATATATTCATTCTGACAAACCTGTTTAAATCATGACTCAAAGTGCCTGTGCCGACCTCTCCAAGTCTGTAGATTTTTGATAGGTTCTCTATCTTGATAACTGTTTTACTCATATTGTTTTTCTATCCGCTAATTACGCGAATAACGCTAATTTTTAATTCGTGTAATTAGCGTAATTCGTGGACTATTTTTCTTTTACAATTCTTTTATATTGCAATGATTGCTCACCAAAGTTAACAAGGATTCCTAATTTATAGCCAGTTGCTTTCAGATAATTCAAGACTTGTGATTCATGTACACTTTCCAGGCAATTAACTGCTTTCAGTTCAACTATTATCTTGTCGTAACATATAAAATCAGCAATGTATTATTTGTTGAGCCTTATTCCATTATAGATGATAGATAGCGGTGCTTCACGTTTAAAAGGGATATCTGGCTTTTGTAGCTCAATCATGAGTGCTTCTTGATAGACTTGCTCAAGAAATCCACAACCTAACTCGCGGTGTACTTTCATTACCGCTCCAACTATTTTATATGCCTCCTCCTTATATATCATATCTGCAACGCAGATTAAATTTGTATAATTCGCTTAATTCGTGGTTTTTTTTTGTAGGAGAGGTTAGCAGTATCTACTTCACCTAAAAATGTAAATGGAATTTTTTACTGCTTCGCAGAAAATAGTTAACCGCGAATTGTGCGAATTTAACGAATTAGGATTGGCTTAGCCAATCTATTAAACTGCAAAGCAGTTTTTAAAATTAGCATAATTCGTATAATTCGCGGTTTATCTTTTTGCGCCATATAAATTACTTGAACAAAGTTATTTTTCTTTTATTATTCTCTTGTACTCAAGTGATGTTTCGCCAAAGTTAATCATTCTTAGTTATTCTGATTAATCAGGTTGACAATCACTTTTATCATGGTTTCCTTTTCTTCGGGTTTACTCACTGCGATCATTAAAGTCAGTGCGACCAATGCATTATCTGCAATTCTTTTGTCTCCATTGTCCGTGAACAAAATCCCATTTCTTTCCAGAAAATAGAGGAATATAAAAGCTGCGATTCGTTTATTTCCATCTGTAAAGGAGTGGTTTTTAGTAATAAAGTACAACAAATTTGCTGCCTTTTCTTCGATACTTGGGTATAAGTCAATCCCTTCGAAAGTCTGATAGATCGTAGAGAGGGAACTTTTAAAGGATTCATCCTTCTCCCGTCCAAATAGAACACTATTACCAAGTGCTGTTCGTACTAGATTTATCTTTTCGATAGCCTCTTCGTAGCATAGATGGTATGATTCTTTGCATGAAGTATCCTCAATTTTCAAGCTTTGATAATCATATTGGTCTAAAATATCCAGTGCATAGGCATAATCGGATATTATTTTTAATAAACCAATACTTTCATCATTCGACAGTTCCTTGTAGTTTAGTGCATTCCCAAGTATCTTAACTGATTCTTGTAGTTGCTTGAGATGTTTGTTTTGTTGCAATAAACGTTTCTCATTAATGGCATATCCAGTGATTAGATAATCCTTTAGGATTTTGGTGGCCCAAATTCTAAATTGTATGCCTCTCTTCGAGTTGACCCGATAGCCTATGGATATGATTGCATCAAGATTATAGAACTTCAGTTTTCGTTTAACTTTTCTATTACCTTCAAGTTGAACTACCGAGGAATACTCGGTAGTTGATAACTCGTCTAATTCACCTGTCTTATAGCTATTTTTTAAATGAAGGCCAATTGTATCTGTGTCTTTTTCAAATAAATGAGCCATCTGCTTTTGAGTCAGCCAAACCGTTTCATCCTGAAGTTTCACACGGATTTCCGTTTGTCCATTTTCGGATTGAAATATTTCAATTTTAGAATTGCTCACTTAGCTGTTTAAAGACTTTTATTGAGAGATGTATCGCAGTTTTTAGTGAACCACGAATTTAGCGAATTAAACGAATTGTATTGCTTCGCAATATTATTTAATAATACGTTTGTATTCTAATGAGGTATCTCCAAAATTGATTAATAGGCCTAGTCTCTTACCTGTTGCTTTTAAGTAATTGAAGACTTGCGCTTCATGAATAGTATCTAATTCTTTTACAGCCTTCAGTTCCACAATGATTTTGTCATAACAAATAAAATCTGCAATATATTGTTTGTTAAGTGTTATTCCATCATAGGTGATAGATAGCGGTGTTTCACGTTCAAACAGAATGCCTTGTTTTTCAAGTTCTATTTGAAGTGCTTCTTGATAGACTTGTTCAAGAAATCCACAACCCAGTTCACGGTGTACTTTCATCGCAGCGCCAACTATTTTATATGCCTCCTCCTTATATATCATATCTGCAACGCAGATTAAATTTGTATAATTCGCTTAATTCGTGTTTTTGCTTTTTTTATTGTAGGAGAGGTTAGCAGTATCTACTTCATCTAAAAATGTAAATGGAATTTTTTACTGCTTCGCAGTTTGGTTTAATTCGTGGTTCCTATTTTCTACATCATGTAATTAATCATACGCCCAATTCACAGACTCTTTTTTTACACTGTGTCAATAAAGTTGCGCTCCGTTTTATGGAAGATCACGATGCCTAAGAACATAATAACGCTTGCCACACCAGCACTATACGCTAAGCTACCCCAGCTAAAATGTCCGGCACCCAGGAAGGCGTATTTAAAGCCTTCAAGGATAGGAGTGAAGGGGTTGAGCATTAAGATATCTTTCATTAGTCCCGGTTCAATGGTGCTGACGGGGTAGATCACCGGTGAGGCATACATGAGTAATTGAACACCGAATGATAGCAAGAAGGTCAAGTCCCGGTACTTGGTGGTCCAGGAAGTAAAGATGATGCCGGTGCCTAAACCAAACATGGCCATGAGCAAGATATAGACCGGTAAGAGGGCTATCGTCCAATTGGGGTTAACCGTGTCACTGGTAAAGATGTAATAGAGGTACACCAGCATAAAGAAACCAAACTGGATGGCGAACTTAATCAATCCACTAGCTACTTTGGCAAAGGGCATGATGAGACGTGGGAAATATACCTTACCAAAGATATTGGCATTTTCTTTAAAGGTTTGTGCAGTTTTATTGAAGCTTTCAGAGAAATAGTTCCAGATTGTTACGCCAGCCAGATAAAAGAGTATCTGTGGTGCACCATCGGTACTGATCTTGGCGATACGACCAAAGACCACCATCATCATTAATGAGGTAAGAATTGGCTGTACTACAAACCAGATGGGACCGAGTATGGTTTGTTTATATACGGTAATGATATCGCGTTTCACAAACATTTTTAAGAGGTCGCGGTAGTCCCATATCTCTTTAAAATTAATGTCGAATGCGTGCCTTTTTGGGCGTATGATTAAATCGAATTTATCCACTGGTGTTAATTTGTTGAATTGATGATTCGTTAATGTATTTAGTTGATGAGTTGCTACTTGCTTAGTATCCTTTTGTGAAAAGCATTTAGCTTATTTGATAACTCATTAATGTTTTTTCTGTATTCGTTTAAGGCATCTTTACTAATAAAATTCAGATCGTTTGAAAGTATGAGTTGGTTTAAAACTTCCAACAAGCTTGAGTATGCAATTTCAATAAATCTTGCTTTGTCTTTATTTGAACTTCTTCCATTACCTTCTGCGATATTAGAAGAAATAGACACAGCTGCTCTACGTAATTGACTTGTCAGTCCAAATTTTTCAGAATCAGGAAAACTCTCTGTTGTTTTATAAATATTCCTTACGAGTGATCTGGCCAATTGCCAAACTTCAAGTTTTTCGAAACTGTAGGAGTACATAGGTTAGGTGGGAGTTGTTGTTTAGTTGATTATTTACTGATTCATTAAGTTGGTTAACTGTTTTTTGCAATTCAACAATTTCACAACTCAACAACTTTACATATCATTACCAGCGTACAGCCGCTTTCACATATTGATAAGCTTTCTCAATCCCTTCTTCAATGCTTAATTCATCTGTGTTAACCGTCACTTCCGCATTATCAGGTCGGTCAAAGGGGGCATCCAGTCCGGTAAAGTTAAGGATTTCACCAGCCAGGGCTTTTTTGTAGAGGCCTTTGGGATCACGTTTGGTACATGTTTCAAAACTGGCATCTACAAATACCTCAATAAAATTCTCAGTGCCTATTATCTTACGCGCCATGCGGCGGATTTTATTGGTGGGGGAGATGAAGGCATTGATGGTGATGACGCCACAATTGAGGAAGAGCTTGTTAATCTCTGCTATACGGCGTATATTCTCCGTCCGATCCTCCTCACTAAAACCCAGGTTATTGTTAATACCTGTACGTACATTGTCGCCATCGAGTACTTGTGTGAGG